>CAYXVW010000039.1:0-4023 GCA_964468695.1 uncultured Balneolaceae bacterium
TATAGGAGTTATAAAATGAATATTTGTAAAATAAATTTGAAGTGATACTGTGTGATCCACAGTGAAGCTTTTGTAGCTTTACCAAGAAGAGTTAAAAGAAATAGTAATGACAGCTACTTGAGGTTCCTCTTGTTAATCCTTTCAAGTTGTAAAAAGATATCAAATTGGGATTCTACTGTAACTAACCCTCTAATTTTTCGTTATTGTTAGTAACAGTTGTAATGATACTACTTAAGTAATAGATTGTACTTTTAGGAGATTGGCTGCGGAAAGTTCAAAATTGCTACAGTTTTTGTATAGATATTACTATTCGAAAACTAAAATGAAATATAGTCTGAATAACTTTATAAAAAGATGAAATGAATTTCTTCAAGAAAAAGAAAAACCTACTGTGGGCGGGAGCGATAACGCTTGTCTTTATTTTTTGGTTTACGTTTGGCGGTGATTCCAAAGAGAGTGCCGTAATTTATACATCGCCGGAAAGAGGGACGTTTGATGTAGAAGTAACTACTACGGGCGAATTGCGGGCAAAAAATTCAACCAGCATACGCGGTCCGGAGGGAATTCGCGAGTTCCGAATATTTAATGTTCCCATTCAGCGTCTGATCCCGGAGGGAACAGTAGTACAGAAAGGAGACTTTGTAGCAGAACTTGACCGATCGGAAATTTCCAGCAGTTTACAGGATGCACAGTTGGATTTGGAAGAAGCAGAATCTCAATATGAAAGTGCTCAGCTGGATAGCACGCTAAACTTGTCTGAAGTTCGTGAAAATTTGATTAATCTCGAATATGCACTTGAAGAAGCAGAGATAGCTGTTGAGCAATCCCAGTATGAGTCTCCAGCTGTCCAGCGACAGGTGAAGATAGAGTTGGAACGCGCGAAGCGAGCTCTGGATCAAGGTCGGAAAAATTATAAGACTGAAGTGCGAAAGGCAGAGGTAACGCTTCGTGAAATTGAAACAGATCTGACCAAGGAGCAACGAGAAGTTCAGCGAATACAGGAAGTGATGGAGCGGTTTACTATTTATGCGCCTGAGAATGGTATGGTAATTTATAAGCGAAACCAGGATGGATCTAAGGTTACCGAAGGTAGTTCTATTAGCGCTTGGGATCCGGTAGTGGCAGAACTTCCGGATTTTAGCGTAATGAATTCGGTAACCTATGTAAATGAAGTGGACATCCAGAACGTCCGAAAAGGACAGACCGCCGATATCGGTTTGGATGCAATGCCCGAGAAAGAGCTGTCGGGTATTATTACCGATGTGGCCAATATTGGAGAACAACGGCCTAATTCGGATTCAAAGGTATTTCAGGTAGTTATTGAGGTTAATGAAGCTGATACGACGCTACGCCCGGCTATGACAACGAGTAATACTATCCACATAGAATCTGTAGAGGATGCACTTTATGTACCTCTTGAATCAATCCATACCATTGATTCGTTGAATTTTGTGGCCAAACGGGATGGAATAAAGCCTGTAATGCAGCAGGTGGTACTGGGTTTGATGAATGATGATGACGTAATCATTCAGGAGGGGATTGATATCAATGATCAGCTTTATCTATCGTTGCCACCAGATACTTCTGGTATTGAAAAACGGCTGCTCCCTGACGAAGTGCTTAATCAGTATGATGAGGAAGAGGTAAAAGTAGTAGACCCCGATACCCCGGTTGAGGAGAGTGAGGATAATGTTGAGCCCCCTCAAAGAGAACAACGTTTGGAAGATAACTCCCAGCAAATAGAGGAATAGTATAATTGTTATTCATCAGAGCAAGTATTTACGTTTTTAATCTTTTAGGACCCCGATCCATTGGTACAAATCATATTATATAATCTCGATATTGCCCTGGAGGCTATTCGTCGCAATAAAATGCGCTCGCTTCTAACCTCACTGGGAATCATTTTCGGTGTGGCTTCTGTAATAGCCATGCTCGCTATAGGTCGCGGAGCACAGGAAGAAGTGTTAAGCCAGATGAAGCTACTTGGTACCAATAATGTTATTGTTGAGCCAGTCATCAGGCAAATTGACGAAGAGGTCTCAAATAACCAAGCACCTTCTCGTGAGCGAAATAAATATAGTCCGGGTCTTATGCTTAGTGATCTGGAGAGTATAAAGGAAAAAATTCCACAGGTCCAGTATGCCACGCCGGAAGTAATTTATGAAACTAATTTTATACGTGACGGACGTTTGCGAAGTGGAAAGTTGGTTGGGGTTAATCAGCACTACTTTGATATAAATAACTTTATGCTTGCACAAGGTAGCGGTTTTAACCCGATACATATTAAAAATGCCGAACGTATTTGTATTATCGGATCAGATGTTAAAGCTAAATTTTTTGCTGGCGAAGACCCAATAGGAAAGCAGATTAAGGCCGGAAATATATGGCTGACCGTTGTCGGGGTACTTGATCAAAAAGAACTGACCACAGAAAATATTCAGAACCTGGGTATTAGAAATTATAATCTGGATATTTTTGTGCCGGTGACTTCTGCTCTCTTGCGGTATAAAAACCGGGCACTGGTCACCGAACAGGAAATTCAGCAAGCGGCTGCTCAACAAAATAATAATAATTCGGATGAGAGCAGTTCCTCCTCTAATAATAACTACCATCAAGTGGATCGGCTCATAGTGCAGGTCAGCGATACGGAGTATAGTGTCCCGGTAGCCGACATCATCCGCCGTATGTTACAGCGCCGTCACAATGCCGTGGTTGATTTTGAGGTGATTGTGCCGGAACTGTTGCTACAGCAGGAGCGGCGTACTCAAGAAATTTTTAATATCGTGCTCTCTTCTATTGCTTCCATTTCTCTTATTGTAGGAGGTATTGGCATTATGAATATTATGCTGGCTTCTGTAGTGGAACGATATCGCGAAATCGGTGTCCGTCGTGCCATGGGAGCACAAAAACGTGATATCCAGCTGCAGTTTTTAACAGAGGCACTAGCTATCAGTATATCCGGCGGAATCATAGGCATAATATTGGGTATTGCTTTTAGCTATCTGATCGAGATTTCTGCCGGAATTGTAACAATGGTAACTCTAACCTCAATATTTATTTCTTTCGGTGTAGCAATGGCCATAGGGGTTATTTTTGGTTTTTTCCCCGCGAAAAGAGCTGCCGAACAGGATCCCGTACACGCATTACGTCATGAATAGATATCTAACAGCAGTATTCGTTTATCTTACTCTTTCTCTTTCATTCTTTTTGGGAGATTTGAATGCCCAGCAATCCAATGGAGAGGATCTGGGTAATTTGACCCTTGAACAGTGTATTACGATTGCGCAGGATCAGAGTGCCGTGGCTAACGCGGCGCGATACGCCCTTATCTCCAGCAAATGGCAGTACCGTTCCTATAGGGCTGACTTACTCCCCAGCCTTTCTTTGTCGGGTGATGCCCCCAATTATAATAAATCCATTTTCTCAAATATACTGGACAACGGACAGGTTACTTTCTCCTCCAGAACGCAGTCAGAAGCTTCTGCTTCTCTAAGTATTAATCAGAATATTCTGCCAACCGGCGGAAATTTATCTCTTTCTACGGGTATCACGAGACTGGGAATATTTAATAATGAAAATACTTATCTGTGGCAAAGTACGCCCATGGTTGTAGGTATCCAACAACCCTTGTTCCAGTTTAATAATTTAAAGTGGAGGAGCCGGATGGAACCTCTGCAATATGAAATTGCACAGAAAGAGTATGTGGAGGAGATGGAAGATATTGCCATGACGGTAACGCAACGTTTCTTTGATGTCTATTTGGCTAAAATAAACCTGGAAAACGCTGAGTTTAACGTAGCCCGAAACGATTCAATTTATCAGATTTCTCAAGGTCGATATAATGTTGGAAGTATTGCTGAGAATGATTTGTTGCAAAGCGAATTGGCTTTGCGTAATGCCGAATCCTCACTTACAAGTGCAAAAATAGAATACGAGCGGGTTCTTAATGAGTTTAAAATTCTACTGGGTTATCCCACGGATGTTGAACTGGATTTAGAACCTCCACAGGAACTGCCCGAAATT
>CAYXVW010000039.1:4123-7106 GCA_964468695.1 uncultured Balneolaceae bacterium
ATTGCCCAGCGACGCTATCAGGTAGCACAAAACCGCTATCTGATCGGGAAAATTGATATTACCAATTTATATATTGCCCAAGACGAAAAGGATTCCGCCCGGCAGGCATATATACGGGAGCTTCGCACATTTTGGACCGGGTGGTATGAACTGCGCGGTTTGACCCTGTATGATTTTGAGGACGATGAACCGATAGCATATGATTATGAGTAATTTTATGCTGGATGGTCTTAAGTATATTTGGCTGACGTGATGTAGCAGGAAGTAACAATAATTCTTGCTATACTTTTCTTTCCATTCGTTCTCCTGAAAAAAACGTTCTATTTGCTTGCAATTTATTTGCAATTATATAAATTGCAAAGGTTATAAAACATAATTGACAAAAAAGGTGTGGCTTTATGAGTAAAGATCAGAAGGATGGCAAAGGGAAAACTAATGACATGTCGCGTAAGGATTTTTTAAGCACTTCAGCAGCCGCGGCGGCTGGATTTTTTGTAGTGCCCCGGCATGTGTTAGGTGGACCGGGATACAAAGCACCGAGCGACCGACTGAATATTGCCTGTATTGGTGTAGGTGGAATGGGAGCCTCAAATACGGAGTCGCTATCTGAGTTAGGCGAAAATATTTATGCGCTCTGTGATGTGGATGAAGAATATGCAGCAGAAACACTATACAGTTATCCCAAAGCTAAGCGCTACATCGATTTCCGGGAAATGCTGGATAAGGAAGATGAGATAGATGCGGTGATGGTAGCTACGCCTGATAATACCCACGCAGCCATTGCTATTTATGCAATGGAAAGAGATAAACACGCTTTTGTACAGAAACCCCTGACACGGACTATTTATGAATCCCGCCGGATGGCAGAGGTAGCTGAAGAAACGGGTGTGGCCACACAGATGGGAAATCAGGGCCATGCTTATGAAAGTACCTATAAGATTGTAGAGTACATCCGTCAGGGAGCAATCGGAGAAGTTACCAAAGTTGATTGCTGGACCAATCGTCCCATGGGATACTGGCCGCAAGGTGCTGACGTTCAGCAGTCGGATGAAATGCCGGTTGTACCCTATACGATGCATTGGGATTTATGGGTTGGCCCGTCGCCCTATCGCCCCTATGATCCGGAGATTGCTCCATTTGCCTGGCGCGGCCGATGGGACTTCGGCGCAGGTGCGTTGGGAGACATGGGAGCTCATATCATGGACCAGCCGTATTGGGCCCTTGAATTGGGAATGCCTGAACAAGTGCATGCCAGTTCCACCCCTTTCAATAATGAAGCATTTCCGCTCGGCTCGTCCGTACACTATACATTTCCAGCTAAAGGAGATCGCGGTGAAGTAGAACTCAACTGGTATGATGGAGGGTTATTGCCACCACGTCCGGAAGAACTGGAGGATGGTAAACAGATGGGAGCCAGTGGTGGAGGAATGATTTTTCATGGTTCTGAGGGCAAGCTTATGGCCGATGTTTATGGACAGAATCCCCGATTTATTCCCGAATCGGATATCGAAGAAATTGGCGAGCCGGAAAAGACGATGGAGCGTTCTCCGGGCATCCATGAAGAATGGGTGGCGGCAGCCAAAGGTAATGGAACAACTTCGTCAAACTTTGAATATGCTGCAGCCCTTACTGAAACAATGCTGATTGGTAACATGGCGATCCGCTTCAAGGATGCCAATATTAAGCTTCAGTGGGATGCGGAAAAGATGCGTGTGAAGAATCTGGAAGAAGCCAATGAATGGCTGGATGATCGCAATGATTTCCGTCCGGGCTGGAGAGAGGTTATTGGATAAGCATAAATTTGCCTGTTAAAAATTCATAAAATTCTCAACCCTGAAAGGATTCTAAATCCTTTCAGGGTTTCTATTTATGGGTAATATCTCAAACGGCTAAAAAAGGGACTGACTATTGTAAATTCAGGCTTTTTGGGCTCGTGAAATTTCACTTCTATCGGCACATTAATTTCGGCCTGTACTGCAATCTATTCTATAGCTAAAGGAGACCTGCCGGCTCAAGAAATTTATCTACTGATTTATTACCGTTCCGGTCAAGTAGATCCGCTCGGACAGGCAGCCCCTCCTTAATTAATATCCTTGAGGAGTTTGGGACATTGCATTGATAAGGTGCAGTTCACTCGCTAAGTGGACCGACCTGTTTATTTTAAGCTCCGCTTTTTAACGCCTTCGAAGGTGATGGTAACCGGTTTGATGCGTCCATTTTCATTAAATTCCAGCTTGTCGATGGAGGTTACCCGATGATTGGGGTCGGTCTCGTTCAGCGGTCGCCGGTGATAAACAATATACCACTCGTCTTCTTCCGGCACTTTAATCAGCGAATGGTGTCCGGCGCCGGTGGCTACCGAAGGATCCTGTTTCAGCACTACGCCAATCCGCTCAAAAGGTCCGAATGGAGAATCGGCAATAGCATAGGCAACCTGATAATTGGGGCCACCCCATCCGCCTTCCGACCACATAAAGTAATATTTGCCATCTCGGATAAACATAAACGAACCTTCAACATATCCTTCCGGGGTAATCTCCTTGAATACCGTGCCATCATCGTAGGGCTCAAAGCCAGTAAAATCGTCCTTTAGCTTTACGATGTTGCAATGTCCCCACCCACCGTAAATCATATAGTATTGACCATCTTTATCCTGAAATACGAACTGGTCGATTGGTTGTGCGCCATTATGGAATTTATCCAGCAGCGGTTTTCCTAAATAATCTTTATAGGGACCGCCCGGTTTATCAGAAACGCCAATACCAATACCACCCATTTGCTCGTTATTTTGGATGTCGTTGGCGGCAAAAAAGAGAAAGTATTTGTCGTCTTTTTGGATGATGGACGGAGCCCACATAGCGCTGTCGGCCCAAGCCACGGCAGCGGTATCAATAATCTGCTCGTGTTTGGTCCAGTTGACTAAATCCGGGGAAGAGAAAGCATCCATATGGACCTGTTTGGCATAGGGAGCCGAAAAAGTGGG
>CAYXVW010000039.1:7206-14275 GCA_964468695.1 uncultured Balneolaceae bacterium
CCAAATCCCATTAAAATAGACTGCGCTCCCAGAATTTTTTGGAAGTCAGCGACGATGGGGATGGATCCTCCTTCACGGCTGAAAAGAGGTTCTTTGTTATATACCTCCTCGAAAGCTTCGGCTGCTGCTTTTAATCCATAGAAAGAGAGATCGGTCATGGCCGGGTGTCCACCGTGATGTTCTGTAACGGTGACCGAGACTGTTTCTGGTGCAATGGACTCCACATGCTCTTTAAAAAGTCGGGCAATATTATTGGGGTCCTGATCGGGAACCAAACGCATGCTTATCTTAGCCCCGGCTTTGGATGGGAGTACTGTTTTGGCCCCTTCACCCTGGTAGCCACTCCAAAGTCCGTTAACGTCAAGAGTGGGACGTGCAGATGCTCGTTCCAGGGTACTGTAACCCTTTTCGCCGTGTAATTTTTTAAGTCCAAGGTTATTCTTGTACTCCTCTTCGTCAAAGGGAAGTTTCTTATAGGCTTCCCTTTCCTCTTCCGTAAGTTCTTTTACCTTATCATAGAAACCCGGAATCTGGATGACACCCTCATCATCTTTCAGTTTGGCTATAATTTCTGCGAGTGCATTGGCTGGATTTTCAACAGCGCCGCCATAAACACCGGAGTGTAAGTCGCGGTTGGGTCCTGTAACTTCAACTTCCATATACGCCAGTCCCCGTAATCCATAGGTAATAGAAGGCGTATCTTCAGCAAACATTGCGGTATCAGAGATTAATACCATATCGCAGGAGAGAAGTTCCTGGTGCGATTCAATAAAGGGCACTAAATTTGGGGAGCCGACCTCTTCCTCTCCCTCAAAAATAAACTTAATATTAACGGGAAATTCTTTGCCTGATTTCTGATAGACTTGAAGCGCTTTTACATGAGTAAATGACTGTCCCTTATCGTCACTGGCTCCCCGTGCGTAAATATCTCCATCCCGCACAGTAGGTTCAAAAGGCTGGGTCTCCCACAAGTCTAATGGATCGGGGGGTTGTACATCGTAATGCCCGTAAACCAAAACCGTCGGTTTTGAATGATCAGTTACCAGTTCACCGTATACAATAGGATTACCGTCTGTTTCAAAGAGCTCTACCCGATCGAGGTTAAGTGACTTGAGTTTTTTGATCAGAAAATTAGCAGCAGTTCGAACATCTTCTTTATGCTCGGAGCTGGTACTGATACTCGGAATCCGTAAGAATTCGAACAGTTCGTCTTTAAACTGTTCTTTGTGGGCATCAATGTAATCAGATACTTCAGACATAAAATATAGAGAAGTTAATTTTTAGAATAATGATTCATAATCCAATTTAAATATATCAATATAAATAGGTGCAGAAATCTGCAATGGCAGTTCAAAGAACGAGAATTTCCTCTGTGGGGATCCATCCGTAAAGGCCATTGCTCATTCGCACATAACTCCAGTTGGATTGTTCCTCGCTTCTTCGATGGTCAACCGTAAAGGTATAGCCTTCATAGGCTTGGCTGACCAAAGAGGCTTCCGGATTTGGATTTTCGACGACAGCGGTTTGTTGCGTAACCATAACAGCTGTACTATACCGTTGATCTACATAATAAGTATAGAATCCGCCGGCCATAACAAATATTGAAAGGCCGACTAAAATAAAACTGCTCAGGCGAAGGTATTGTGAAAGCCGACCGATAAACCAGTGTCCAATAAATATCAGAACGCCAATATTTAATAGCAAAATCCCGATTCCAACCAAAGTTACGGCCCCGATTGTTTCCTGCAGCCATTCGGTGGCTCTGTCCCAGGGAAGTTTTGGAAGCGTTGCGGATTGTCGACTGAATTGTCGGTCTACATATTCAAGCGCCTGGGTGGCTTTCTCCTCTGTTTCTTCAAATTCAGCAGATTTTAAATAGTAATATTTTGCCTTGCCAAGCGAATCCATGCGCTGATAAGTGACTCCCATATTCAGGAAAAGCGCTCCCGACCACTGTTGATCGCCTTCAAGCTGCTGATAGAGTGAGAGGGCTTCCTGCAATTCACCAGATGATAAGTGTTCATTAGCCTGATCAAAGACCGATTGCGGACTTTGAATGGCGCTGCTCATAACTGGATTCAAAACCAGCACCAGGATGGCAGCAGTTATCACGCCAATAATATTTTGATCAACAGATATATCCACAGGCTATAATACTTTTTTAAGTTTATCCAGCGTACTTTGTGCCAACCCTACGTGAGATTTAAGATATTCGTGGGAAGTAGAGGGAGCATAACTGATGGAAGCACATTTATCGAGCAGCATACGAATGTTTTTGACAAGCTCTTTATCGATATTCTCCTTTTGAAGTGCTTCAATAATATCACTATTGGAAAGTCCGGCTTCCGGAAGATTTAACCGGTCACTGATAAACCCTGTTATCGCTTTTTGCAGCATATTATAGGCATCCTTAATATTCCCTTCCTCGGAAAGAGTGATGGCATCTTCAAGCCGCTGGTCTGCCTTGTCAGAAGCTTTTTTAGACCGGGCAAAAGCACGATCTGTCTGCATCTTTTCTATAAATGATTTCTGCCGGTAAGCCACAGCTAAAAGAATTATCGGGATAATGATTCCCGCCCAAAACCACCAATAAGAAAGCAGAGATTGACTATTAGGTACAGACCAGCTGGCAAGTCCGGTGACGGGAGCTACCGGCAATGACTGGTTATTGTTATCCACGGTAACTCTATCCGGATTTCGTTCAATAGCGATATTAAGAGCGGGAAGCGTTTGGGTAGCGTAAGAATTTTGTGAGGGATTATAATAGGCGATCTCCTTTTCCGGAATCGTATAATTTCCAGCTGAACGGGCAATAATTACATCGGTAAATGTTTTGGTGCCACTTATACGTCCATTACGTCTGTTAATATTTTCATTTTCTTGGGGCTCATAGACCTCAATACCATCCGGCAGTGCATACTCAGGTTTCGAAATGAGTGGTATATTCCCGGTCCCGCTTATGCGGGTAGTGATTTCAATAGATTCTCCTTCAACTGCATTTCGGGTGCTGATACTTCGTGATATATCAAAATTGCCAACTGCTCCGAAATACTCTTCCTCAGTAATGTCGGGTAGCGGTTGTACATTGAGGGCAACGGGATCCGTTTCCAGCTCAACCTGCCGCTGATTGCTACCGAATCCGCCGAAGAAACTACTAAAGGAATCTTCCCGTGAACGGCTGGATCGTACCGATACGACAATTTCGTAGGGGCTTATTTCAAGTTCACCACTTTTGGTAGGGAATACCGCAAATTGCAACAGTCGTGCTTTTCGGTATCGTACTCCATTTAACACAGTCGAAGTCGCCTGTGGGCGTTCGCTATTTTCCAGTTCCTCTTTCCAAAAACCTTCCGCTTTCCAGCCAGGAATAGGCTGATAGGAATTTACTTCCAATCCATCCCGAAAATATAGCACTACATCGGCTACCACTTGCTGGCCTTGTACTGGTTGCTGGTCAGAAACCTCCAGCTGGAGAAAAATTTCGGGTCGGTCATCGCCGGAAGAGCGGGCTGACTCATTACGATTTATGATCTCAACGGTAATGGGATTAGTCGAATGCTGTTCACCGTCGATGGTAATAGGAATAGACGGTATCTCAAAGGTTCCTTCCTGCTGCGCTATTAACTGATAGCTGTAGGTATAAGAAGTACTGCTCTGACCATTGATATACTGATAGCTTCTGGAGGTCGAAGGAGTATTGCTAAGCAGCCGCAATCCTTCAAATTCCGGAAGTTCAGGCCGGGATATATCGCTAAAGTCACCACTGATTTGGATAGAAAGCTGTATGCGTTCGCCGGTATAGCTGGTATTTTCAGAAACCGTAGCCTCAACCGTAACATCCGATTGTGCCACCACCTGTAACGAAAGGAAGGTCAGCAGTACAGCCGCAGAACCCAGTATCCGGCAAAAATTACCAATCTTTTTCATTTTTGTTATCGGTGGACTCTACTTTCTGTTTCTTAAATTCTTTCATCAATTCTTTTTCCTTCTGTTCCAGGGCTTTTAAAATTTGTTCAGCCTCGGCCTGGGTCATCTGGCTCTGCCGGGGTTGGGGCTGCTGATCCTGATTTTGTTCCTGCTCATCTTGCTGCCCCTGTTGATTCTGGTTCTGCTGGGAATTATCCTCTTGATTCTGTTGGTTGTTTTCCTGCTGCTGATCCTGATCTTGCTGCTGTTCGTTTTCGTTTTGCTGGTTCTGCTGTTGGTTTTGATCCTGATCCTGATTTTGTTGCTGTTGATTCTGCTGCTGTTTCAGGGCCAGCTCGTAATTATGTTTGGCATCTTCATCATCAGAAAGATATCGCAACGATTTTCTGTAGTATTCTACGGCTTTATCCCATTGTTTCTGTTCAGCCAGAATATTGCCAATATCGTAATTTGCCATAGCCCGGCGTTCTTCATCATCGGTCATGTTTTTAAACTGTTCAAATGTCCGGACCGCTTCCTCGCTGTTGCCAGCCTTTGCCTGGGCGCTGGCTAGATTGAAGTAAAGTTTTGCGTTTTCGGGATCCTCATCAATAGCTTTTTTATAGAGGGCGATGGCCTCTTCATAGTTTCCCTCATTATAGGCCTCATTTGCCTTGCGGGCATCTTCCAATGAAGCTCCCATTAAGATAAAAGCTAATATGGTAATAAGAATATATCTCATAATACTATCCATTTTTTGAGGAATGATAACGAAACACTCCCCCGATAAATTGCCGGATCAATCCATTTGTTCGGCAATAGCCAGCGTTTCTTCATCCATTTTCATATTAGTAAACACATCGGATACGTCATCATTATCCTCAAACTTATCCATCAGCTTGAAATTAGATTCTGCAACATCCGCTTCAACTTTTACTTCAGTCATAGGAATGCGAATCAGTTCGGCCGATTCAATTTCATAGTCCATCTCTTCCAGCTCGTCCCGGACATCATACATGGTTTCTCGACCGGTAGTTACGTTAAAAAACTCCCCTTCGGTATCAATTTCTTCAGCACCGGCATCGATTGCATTGAGCATAAACTCTTCTTCGTCATGGTCCTCTTCTTTCACGCGAATCATTCCTTTTTGTTCAAACAGATAACCAACCGAACCATCTGTGCCGAGATTTCCGCCGTGTGAGGTAAAGATATGGCGAATTTCACCAACGGTACGATTATAATTATTAGTTGTCACTTCAATAAAATACGCAATACCGCCGGGACCATAACCCTCATAAGTGGCATCTTCATAACGGCCATCGCCTTCATCAAGCTCACCGGTCCCTTTTTTAATAGCGCGTTCAATATTATCCTTGGGGACATTATCGCTTTTGGCGTTGTCGATAGCCGTATCCAGACGGGGGTTCATTTCCGGATCACCGCCGCCTTCACGGGCTGCCACTGAAATCTCACGCAGATGCTTATTAAATATTTTTGCTCGTTTTTTGTCTTCTTTGGCCTTTTTATGCTTTATATTAGACCACTTGGAATGTCCTGCCATAATATTGAATAATCTGGTTGAGAATGTATGACAAAGGTAAAAAGAAATCGCATTTCGTACGATCTCCACAAGATCTATAATATAATAGATAGCTGGCTTTACACCTAATATATCGAAGCACGGAAATGAGGAAGGATATTTTTTTGTTAGCTAACCAAAAGCGGTAATAATTGCTATTTGAATAGCGTTTAAAAATAAACCATAGATAGAAAGACTTTTTAGTATGAATATAGGAATCGTATGTTATCCTACCTTTGGTGGGAGTGGGGTTGTGGCAACGGAACTGGCGAAGGGACTAGCCCAGCGAGGACATAGCGTGCATATTTTGAGCTATGACCGTCCGGCGCGTCTGGATACCTTCCAGACCAATATTTCCTACCACGAAGTGAATATGAACACCTATCCGCTTTTTGAGTATCCCCCCTATGATTTGGCACTGGCAAATCAGATGGCCAATCTCATTGAATATGAAAAGATTGATGTGCTACATGTCCACTATGCGATTCCTCATGCTACCAGTGCTTATTTGGCGAAGCAGATATTAGGTGAAAAAGCGGCTCACGTACCTCTTATCACTACCTTACACGGTACGGATATCACCATTGTGGGCAGTGATCCCAGCTATAAAAGCGTAGTTGACTTTTCCATCAATCAGAGCGATGGCGTTACTGCGGTATCAAAATATTTACGGGATGAAACCTACGAGCGATTTGATATTAAGAAAGAGATTGAAGTCATTCCGAATTTTATTGACCTCGATCGCTTTAAAAAGTCCAATAAAAATCATTTTAAAAGGGCTATTTGTCCCAATGGTGAAAAAGTTGTGGTGCATGTTTCTAACTTCAGGGAAGTAAAGCGTGTCCCCGAAGTGGTTACCACATTTGACTATATTTTGAAAAATGATATAGATGCCAAGCTGCTGCTGGTGGGCGATGGGCCCGATCGTCAGCGGGCTGAACAGCGCTGCAGGGAACTGGGGATCTGTGATAAAGTTCGATTTTTGGGAAAACAGGATCAGGTGGAAGAAGTACTTTCTATTGCAGACCTTTTTCTGATTCCATCCGGATCTGAGACCTTCGGCTTGGCGGCCCTGGAAGCCATGAGTTGTTCCGTACCGGTAGTCAGTTCCAATATTGGCGGACTTCCCGAAGTGAATATACACGGAGAAACCGGTTATCTGTGCGACCTGGATGACACTGAATGTATGGGACGCTATTCTGTCGATATTTTATCAAACCCAAAACTGCATAATAAGATGGCTAAAAATGCACGGAAAAGGGCTGAACAATTTGAGATGGGCGCGATTATAGAAACCTACGAGGAGTATTATGAGAAATGTAAAAAGGAACTTCAGGCACAGTTGGCTTAGCTGAACATCTATTCTTTGCATTTCTTTTAAATGGGAAACAATACCCCCTTACACGCATTCGGTTATATTATCCTGGGAGCAACCCTGGTAAGCTTTACCTCCGTTTTGGTGGAGCTCGCTCACACGGGACCTACGGTATCTGCTTTTTATCGCATGTTTTTTGGCGGAATTATGCTGCTGGGTATTTCTCTTTTTCGAAAAGATCGTCTCTGGATCGGTTTAAAAGGGTTAGG
>CAYXVW010000040.1:0-14056 GCA_964468695.1 uncultured Balneolaceae bacterium
GGCCCAGTCATCCCCTGTCACAGGATCTTATCGCAAATACAGGGCCTCTGGTAGCCCCCAGCGCCAACTCTTCCGGGAAGCCCAGCCCCACAAAGCCCCAACATGTGCGAGATGACTTTGGGGAAGACTTCCCGGTAATTGATGCTGGCGAAACAGCCATTGGATTAGAATCAACAGTCCTTGACGTTTCACAAGAGCCCTACCTCATTTATCGTCCGGGAGCTGTCACTATTCAAGAAATTGAGGAAGTGATAGGTAAAAATATTCTTCATAATAAAGGAGAGCAATCTGAGGAACCCCCTAAAAGTCCGGGTACTAAATATTCACATTATTCTCCGGACGCAAAAGTCCAATGGTTGGATAACGAAAGTACATTAAATAATTCGAATGTTCTTTATCTCCTGCACAGCCGTAATGCCAATGAAAAAGAAAACCATATTGTAGAATATAACGGAGATCTTCAAAAATTTGCCCGAGAACTTTATGATCGTTTCCGTCAAGCCGATCATGAAGAGTATAACGCGGTAGCCATTGAGCGGTTTTCCCAATCATTAGATCATCCGTTGATTCCTGCCCTTAAAAACAGGATCCAAAAAGCGATTGGTTGATTAAAAAGATTCCTGAGTCAATATAGAGATCGTAATAGTTATACTCATCTAAGGGTGTGTATTATAAACCTTAAAAGGAAATGAAATCTTAACCTTTAGTACACACTCTTATTATGAAAAAGAAAACCATTTTATCTCTATTACACTTACCTGTTCTATTGTTTATTTGTTCATTCGTTCTTACTTCCTGTCTGGATAGCTCAAATTCCAATCAGGCACCGGGAAATCTGCTTGAAGAAGCAAAATCCTACTCCGAATTTGATACTTTTGTGGACTATTTAGGCGAAACAGGAGAAGCAGAGCTCGATTCTACGATTGCGAATGAAGGTCCCTTTACCGTCCTTATTCCAACCGAAGAGGCCTTTGATGAGCTTCCGGAAGGAACATTTTCCTCTTTTTCAGAGGAGGAACTTACTGAGGTCCTTTCGTATCACATCGTGGAAGAGGCGGTTGATCTCAACAATGTGAATGCCGAAGAACGTATTGAAAGCATGCAGGGCGATGATCTCTATTTTGAAGTAGGAACAGACAGCTCTTTTGTAAATGGCGGGAGACTCCTTGCCAGTGTGGGAGCAGACAATGGCGTTATCTACCAGATTAATAAAGTTGTGCTTCCTGATTCCTACCTTCATACGGCTGGACTTATATCAAAGCGCTACCAACTTGACAGCCTAGATAATGCCTTATCTGATACTGACCTTCAAGCTGATCTTGAAGATCCCACACAAAGTTATACCGTCTTTGCCCCAGAGGATGAAGCCTTTGAAGATGCTGCACTTCAGGATGCCCTTGAGTACCATGTTGTGCCTCAGAAATTAATGTCTGATGATTTTAGCTCTTCGCAAACCTATGAAACACTCAGCGGAGAAGAACTGACAGTTGAAATCGATGGAGAGAATATCATCATTAATGGAGAGGCAACCGTCAGTACAGCCGATATTGAAGGAAATAACGGAGTAGTCCACATCATCGATACCATACTGGAAGCGCCTTCTGAAGAATAGATAAACGTTTCCTGCTTACTTGTATAACATTAATAGCCTGTTCCATTACCGGGAACAGGCTATTTTAGTTTTAAAAGACCTGAAATGTTTGATCGGGTTCCATAGATAATACAGCTTCGGTCATCAGGTCAACCAGGGAGTGCAAATCCTTGAGTGATGCCGTCTCTACTGGTGAATGCATATAGCGGAGGGGTAACGAAATAAGTGCACTGGGAATACCTGTCTTCTGATAGAAAATACTGTCGGTATCTGTTCCGGTGCGCACACTGGTAGCTTCATGCTGAATGGCAATCTCTTTTTGTTCACTGATCTCTTCCAGGTACTCCACAATTTTAGGATGGTTTGCTCCACCATGTTGCAGGGAGGGCCCTTCTCCTAATTTTACCAGTCCGTGCTCTTTATTTTTAATACCCGGCGTATCCGTGGCATGGGTTACATCCGTTACCAAAGCCATATCCGGGTCAATGCGATAACTCATCATTCGTGCACCATACCCACCTACTTCTTCCTGAACAGAATTTAACGCCACAACATTAACGTTCAGCTCATCCCTCCGCCCTTCTAATTTCCGAAGTACCTGGGCAATCATAAACCCGCCAATACGGTTATCCAATCCTCGTCCCGACAGGATATCATCGGAAAGATATTCATATTCATCGGCATAGGTAATAGGATCGCCAACCTGAACCATTTCCAGCGCTTCATCCCGGCTCTGGGCACCGATATCAACATAGATATCCTTCCAGGCCGGCTGCTTTCCCCCACCGTTTTTTTTGTCCTGCAAATGAATAGCCGTATTACCAATAACTCCGGATACCACCCCCTTTTTGGTGTGAATATTGACTCTTTTTGCCCGGGCGATTGTAGAATCACTTCCGCCCAATTTATTTATATACACAAACCCATTCTCCGTAATATGCTGTACAATCATTCCGATCTCATCACAATGTGCTTCCAGCATCACGGTTACTACGTCAAAGCTGGTATTAAGCTTTGCACAAGCCGAACCGTAGGCATCTGCCTCTACACTGTCCGCAAACTGTTCTACATACTTTTTCCATACTTTCTGCCCCTGTGATTCAAAACCTGTGGGACTGGGAGTGATTAATAATTCTTCTAAAAATTCTTGTTCTTTCCTATCCATCATGACTTTGCTTTCAGACTTAGTAGTTTGTTTTCAAAGGTACTGAATATAAACATTCCATTATGATCCCATAAATTATTCCTTCCAGATATTTTAAGCCAACCATTGTCGGCTTTTTCTCAATGCTATATTTAGTTAAATTATCTAACTTCCTTCATTTACAACTTTTATAATTCTTAGTTCTACTCACAAGATGCTTAAACCTGCTTACCAGCAAAACTTATTTCCTCATTGGACTTCTATCCCCATCCGATTCCGTGACCTGGACCCACTTAATCACGTTAATAATGCTCTTTTCAGTACCTACTATGAAGAAGCGCGCATTAAATTCATTCAACGTGTTCCCGAATTCTCCAATCAGCTGGATGAAGGTTTTAGCTTTGTATTGGCTAACATTAGAATTAATTTTGTGAATCCTGCAGAATATCCCGGAGAACTATTAATTGGGACGGGCATCAGGTCAACCGGAAATACCAGTATTTCCAGTTTCCAGGCGATCTATACGGAGGAAGATAAAACTCTGGTTTCTGTAGCCGAAGCCCATGGGGTCTGGTTCGATCTCAACAAGCAGCGCCCAAGCAAACTTCCAGATATTAGTCAGCGAGAAAAGCTTTTCCTTCCCGAGGAAATCTTGAATTCTTAATTAATTAAGCAGTACTAAAAACAGAGCTCCAGACGGTATATTTATGGATAAAAGTACGCAGTATAAAATATTTAATGATCCCATCCACGGGTTTATAACCATACCCAAGGGAATTATCCTGGATCTGATTGACCATCCGTATGTACAGCGGCTACGGCGCATTAAACAAATGGGACTTGGCTACCTGGTGTTCCCTGCTGCGGAGCATTCCCGCTTCACCCACGCTTTGGGAGCGATGGAATTAGCGCAGCGTACACTCAATAATCTCCGGGAAAAAGATACCACCATCAGTCCCGCAGAATACGAAGGTACATTGATTGCTGTTTTACTGCACGATATTGGCCATGGTCCGCTATCCCATACTTTGGAGTTTAATTTGATCAGGGATTTTCATCACGAAATGATGACCTTGGCCGTAATGCGTAAGCTCAATAAAGAAATGGATGGAGCGCTGGATATGGCCATTAAAATATTTACAGATCAATATCCTAAAAAGCCGTTCCTCAATCAGCTAATTTCCTCGCAATTGGATATTGATCGCCTTGACTATCTTAAACGCGACAGCGTGTTCACCTCTGTTTATGAAGGATCGGTGGGCATTGAACGCATTCTTAAAACCATGCGGGTACATAAAGGAAATATCGTTATTGAGAAGAAAGGTATTTATGCTATAGAAAACTACATACTGGCACGCCGCCTTATGTATATGCAGGTGTATCTGCATAAAACTGTACTGAGTGCGGATAAACTGCTTCACCAGATATTCCGCCGGGTCCGGATGCTCATTGATGATAATGAAAAGTTATACCATCCCTCTCCCGCTCTTAAATACTTTCTCGAAAAACGACCAAGCGCCAAGAGAGGAATTTCGTCAACGGTACTTCAGAAGTATCTCCAACTGGACGACAACGATATCTATCAAAGTATTAAATATTGGCAGCATTCAAATGATCCTATCTTATCTGATCTCTGCCGGCGGTTCCAATCCCGGTCTCTGTTCCGCACTACCTTTTTAGAAAAAAATCCTTCGAATAATTTAAAAGGAGTTGTAAGAGAAAAGACCAAAAAAGTTTTAAAGGAACGAAACTTACCTTACAGTGATGAAGCCGCTAAGTATTATTTTTCCTTTGACAAAAGTTATAGCGAGGCTTATCGCTATGAAAATGAAGGAATCTGGATTTTAGAAGAAAAGGACAAGGCGGTAGAGTTTTCCAAAGCAGCAGACACCCAAAATATTATCGCCCTCACGGAACCAGTAATCAAGCCCTATGTGGTACATCTAAAGTCTATTGAAGTTTGATTATACAACGATTCAATTCTTTAGATGACCTTAAATTCGCTCATACACTACAAAACTAAGTTCCGAATGGGTATCTCGCTTTATCTCTCTCCATTCAGAGCCAATTTTGTCCCGATATTCGGGGAAATACGTATCCCCTTCATACTCCTCATGGATTTCCGTTACAAATAGTTTCTCTACTTTTGGCATTAACTGCCGGTAGACTTCAGCACCCCCGATAACGAAGGCTATATCCTCATCAGCTACATAATCCAAGGCGCCTTGTATGGCATTAAAGGTGGGCACATGCTCGTAGTTCCGCGACCTGCTTAATACAATATTTTCACGACCGGGCAAGGGTTCTTCATTTAACTCTTCAAACACTACTCGTCCCATAATAATGGGACGTCCCATCGTAACTTTCTTGAAATACTTCAGGTCTTTTGAATAATGCCAGGGTAATTCTCCCTTCCGGCCAATTACCAGGTTTGGATCATGTGCAACAATAGCGGCAAGGGTCATACTGCTACTTCAAATTTTATGGATGGATGTGGATTATAGTCTTCGAGCGTAAAGTCTTCAAACTCCAGCTCATCAACTGGCTTATCAGCAATATTAAGCTTCGGAAGATCCCGTGGCTCTCGCTCTAATTGCTCTTTGAGACCTTCTACATGGTTTTCATAGATGTGAGCATCAACAATGGTATGGGCAAAAGTCCCGTATTCCAGTCCCACTTCATTAGCAATAGCCATCGTTAGTGCTGAATAGCAGGCAAGATTAAAAGGAATTCCCAGAGCTATATCTCCGGATCGCTGAGTAAGATGACAGTTAAGTTTCCCGTCAGCTACATTAAAAATGTACATTAAGTGGCAAGGCGGCAGCGCCATCTTCTTTAACAATCCCGGGTGCCAGGCACTAACAACAATCCGGCGGCTATTGGGATTTTCTTTTAACATATCAATCGCACGCTGTACCTGATCAAATTCTTTCTTTATCCAAACCGTTTTACAAATATGTGAGGCATCTCCTTCAAAGCGTATCTCCTCCTCTTCGTGGTAGGGAAACCGTCGCCATAGCACCGGATAAATGGGCCCAACATGGCCATCCTCATCGGCCCAGTCATCCCAGATGTGACAGTCGTTTTCATCACGCAGCCAGCGTATATGATCTTCTCCCCTGAGGTACCAGAGCAACTCCAGAATTACCGACCGAAAATATACTTTCTTGGTTGTCAACAGAGGAAATCCTTCTGATAAATCTATCTTATAAAATTCCGAGAAATTTGAAATCGTATCAATACCGGTCCGGTTTTCCTTTTTTACTCCGTTCTCCAGTACACTGCGAACCAGATCTAAATATTGTCTCATATGTTTTTGCCCTAACAGTTTTAATTCTTGTTATAACACCACGCCTTCAAGTAAGGCAATGGCAATGGAAAAATAAATAATAATTCCGGTTACATCACTTAATGTTGATACAAAAGGAGCAGAGGTCACAGCGGGATCCAAGCCCATCTTTGAGAGTACAAACGGAAGCATGGATCCACTGAGATTGCCCCATAAGACGACCCCAATCAGGCTGAGTCCCACAACCAGAGCACTTAGTACAAGCTCCTCGGTTAATCCCCCGGTGGTCACAAAGCCCCAACTTACTATCACAAAAAAGCCTATAACAGCCATTATTAGTCCCAGCATCAATCCTGACAGCAATTCCCGTCCGAGTACTTTAAGCCACTCCCCCAAGTCAATATCATCTGTAGAAATAGCCCGGATAATCAAGGTAGCAGCTTGGGTCCCCGAGTTCCCGCCTGTAGAAATAATCATAGGGATAAACAGCGAGAGAAAGACCGCATTGGCAATGACGCTTTCGTAGGCTCCCATTGCGGTGGTTGTAAAAAGCTGGCCCACAAACAAAAATGCCAGCCAGCCAATACGTTTTTTTACCATCTCAAATATGGTCGTTTGAGAATAATAATCATCCAATACATCCATACCAGCCATCAGTTGCATATCCTCGGTGGTTTCCTCTTCAGCCACGTCTATAACGTCATCCACCGTTACAATGCCCACCAATATCCCATCCGAGTCTACCACCGGCATCGCTACGCGGTCGTATTTACTGAGCATTTTTACCGCATCCTCCTGATCATCAAAAGCACTTAAAGCTTCAAAACTCTCGTCCATCAGGGAGGATATGGGATCCTCCGGATTGGCAAGAATAAGCTGATTTAACCGCAGGTCATCAATCAGCCGCTCATCCTCATTCACTACATATATCACGTTCACCGTTTCTACACTCTGCCCGAACTTTCTGATGTGATCCATTGCTTTCTGAATACTCCAGTCCTTCCGAACTTTTACGTAGCGCGGAGTCATCAGGCGACCTACACTCTCATCCGGGTAGCCCAATAATTTTTGAACCTGTTTTCTGTCTTGGGTCTGCATGGAATTCATCAACCGTTGGGTAAGATGCCCGGGCAGTTCTTCCATGAGCGACACCCGCTCATCGGGTTCCAAGTTAGACATTACCTCGCTTAGCTGTTGAGCCGTAAATAAATTCAGAAGATCCATTCCCTTCCCCGAACTGAGATAAGAAAAGACATCAGCGGCCTTCTGCTTTTTCAATAGTCTAAAGATAACTATGGCAATCTCGTTATCTAACTCTTCAAGCAATTCCGCTACATCTACAGCGGGCACATCATTTAAAATATCTTTAAGAGCGACCCAATCCTTGGCCTCAATCAGCTCATCAAATTCGGGCTTTAACAGATCAACGATCATGAATGGTGTGGCTAACAGGTTTTTATTTAAATTGGCAGGAGTTGCGCCTAAGAATCGCACTAAATTACTAAAAAAACAAGCTCGGACGAAACTTCCAACTAAGGCTATCTAATTTATAATTCGCAATCTCTTAAATTATTAAATAATGTTGCAATTCTAATTCTACTTATCGACTTTTAGCGTACTTCTGTAACAAAATGAAGGAGTTTCTACTTTGAAAATTATTATAATTGGCGCTGGTGAAATTGGATATGAATTAGCTAGTCTGTTGTCGAAAGAAAATCATGACGTAATAGTATTAGACCGAGATAAAGAAGCCCTCACCAAAGTTACTGAAAACCTTGATGTTCTGTGTTTCGAGGGAAATGCCACCTCTGCGGAAGATCTCGTAGAGGCCGGTATGAAAGATGCTGATATTCTCATTGCGGTGACCAGTATTGATGAAGTCAATATGATCGCCTCTATGATGAGTAAGAGACTGGGTGTAGAGTTGGTTATCGCACGGGTCCGCAGTGAAGAGTTGTCCCGCCCCAATGCCCCCTTAAAATCCACCGATTTGGGGATTGATGTACTGATCCACCCTGAACGAAGCGCAGCTTTAGAAATTATACGACTTATCAAGCGGGCCTCTGCCAGCGACTTGATCAATCTGGCGGATGGGCGCATGCAATTGATCGGGCTTCGCATTGGGAAGCAATCTCCCCTTGTTGGGCAATCTTTGACAGAATATGCCGAGGCATTCCCGAACCTTACTTTCCGGGTAGTCGCAATATGGCGTAAAGACCTGACTATCATTCCCAATGGAACAACAAAAATACAGGCATATGATCAGCTCTTCATCATTTCCAAAACCAATGCTATTCCTGAGATTATTGAAACAACCGGCAAGCCTGATATTGAGCTCAACCGCGTAATGATTGCTGGAGGAACTCCCATTGGAGCTATCATTGCTCGTATTTTAAGTCAAGAAGATAAAAAATGGAATATAAAACTTATTGAACCTGACGAAGATGTAGCAACAGAGTTAGCGCAGGAGCTAAAAGATGTACTCGTGCTCAATGGAAATCCAACGGATCCAGACCTTTTGGCTACAGAGGGAATAACGGATACTGACGCTTTCATTTCCGTTACTGACGACGAGGAATCAAATATTATTTCCTGTCTGATGGCTAAACATCTTGAAGTTAAAAAGACCGTAGCCCTGGTTTCTAAATCAGATTATATCCCCCTCAGTCAGACTATTGGGTTGGATGCCGCAATCAATAAAAAATCGGCAGCCTCTAATGAAATACATAGGCACGTACGAGAAGGACGAGTCATATCAGTAACTTCGTTGCAGGGCATTAAAGCTGAAGTGATTGAATTACAGGCGGCAGAAAATTCAAAAGTAGTCAAAAAACCCATCCATAAAATTCGCTTTCCTGATGGGTGTGTAATTGGTGGTATTTTGAGAAATGGCTCAGCCACTATCGCAACAGGACAGTCACACATACGACCCGATGATCGCGTCATCATATTCTGTCTTCCCGAAGCTATTGATAAAATAACGTCGCTTTTTAAATAGGCAACATTCTTTATGGCACATCGCTTCAGGCATCCCCATATTAACTTTCTTAACGTGTTAGGAATTTTGGGTGCTTTTATTTTCTATTTGGGCTTTGCCCTGCTGGCTCCCATGTTTATTGATCTTATTTATGATGAGGGAATTTGGCATACTTTTCTTTATTCAGCTTCTATCGCCTTTATTTTGGGAGGAACACTTTACTACTTTTTTAAACCGGAAGAAGAGTTGCGCATTCGGGAAGGATTTCTGGTCGTTAGCCTAACCTGGCTTTTTCTATCGCTGGTGGGTGCTCTGCCTTTTGTGATATCCGGTATTTTACCTAGCTATACCGATGCAGTTTTTGAAACTATGAGCGGTTTGTCAACTACAGGTGCCACTATCTTTGGCGGAGAAACCAGCAGCGGATTTATCAATCCCAATATCGAATCTCTGCCCATGAGTATTCTTTTCTGGCGATCACTCTCTCACTGGCTTGGGGGCATGGGAATTATTGTGCTCACCCTGGCTATACTTCCGCTTTTAGGAGTAGGTGGAATGCAGCTTTTCCGGGCGGAGTCCCCGGGACCTACTACGGATAAACTGACGCCTCATATACAGGAAACGGCCAAACTACTTTGGGGGGTTTATGTAGCTTTTACAGGATTGGAATTTTTACTTTTATGGGTACACCCATCGATGGATTGGTTTGAAGCTATTAATCACGCTTTTGCTACCCTTGCTACCGGAGGTTTTTCAACCAAAGATGCCAGCATTCAGGCCTTTGATTCGGTCTATATCGACTCTGTTATCACTTTGTTTATGTTCTTGGCCGGTATTAGCTTTGCCATGCATTTCCGCCTTCTTCGCGGAGATACAAAATCCTTTTTCAACAATAGAGAAACCCGTTTCTATACGCTTATTACACTGATAAGTATTTTTATTATTAGCCTTTCGCTTTGGCTTTTTAACGAATATTCGGTGGGGGATGCTCTTCGATACGGATCCTTCCAAGTTGTTGCCATTGTTACTACCACCGGTTTCGGTACTGATAATTATGAGCTTTGGTATTCCTTGGGCAGTGTTTTTCTTTTTCTGCTCTTTTTCACCGGGGGTTGTGCCGGTTCAACCGGTGGCGGAGTAAAAATGATTCGATGGCTGATTATTATCCGCAATACCTTCAGAGAATTCAAACAGATGGTTCACCCACAGGCCGTACTTCCTATTCGAATAGGTGATAAAACTATCGATCATCATATCCAGCGCACAGTTCTAAGTTTTTTTGTGCTCTATCTGATTATTTTTGGATTGGGAGCTTTTATTATTGCAACTATGGGCTTTGATCTGGAATCAGCTATCGGAGCCAGCATCGCCTGCCTTGGGAATATTGGTCCCGGTTGGGGAGAATTTGGCCCCACCGATAATTATGCCCAGATCCCATATATAGGAAAGTGGGTTCTCATTTTTATGATGATGATCGGTCGCCTGGAGCTATTTACCGTTCTACTTATTTTTACTCCGGCCTTCTGGAAGCAATAGAGCTATATATAGATTAGTAGTAAATCCAATTGCGGTCTTCGAGCCATTGTATTAACGCCGGCAAAAATGTCAATGCCGTTACTAAGGTCATTCCTATGCCGATAACTGCCATACCCCCCAGTGATTGCAAGCCCGGATGAGATGTAAACAATAGACCTGAGAACCCAAGCATAGTCGTCAGTGAGCCAACCGTGACATGCTGGCCCGTACTTGAGAGCACTTCCCACATGCTTCCACCCTCTTCCCTGAAGCGGTGAGCCAGATGCACGCCGTTATCCTCTCCAATTCCAAGTATAGCGGGTAATACCACTAAATTATAGAAGTTAAACATCATGCCCGTTAACATCATTATTCCGAATAATATAACGAGTCCCACAACCAGCGGAAGCATTGCTATTATAGCCCAGCGGAGAGAACGAAAGGAAATAAGCATCAGGAGGAATACAACCAAAAAGGTAGCTCCTACCATATATGGACTTTCACTGCGCATCAGGTCAAGCATCTCTGCTGCGATAATAGAGGTACTTGCAGCATAAAAAGTCTCTCCACTATCCAGCGTTATTTTGCCAATATCCTCTTTAAAGGCAATTGATTTTTCTCCATCTGAAAGGCCCACGCTGGGATAAACAATCACAAAATTGCCTATATCCCCATCTTTTGTGACAAACTGATTCTTGAAATAGTCCGGTATTTGATCAATATGTAATCGGGTTTTAGTTTGAGCAGCACGGCGGAGTTTATCCAGCTGAGGATCTTCCTGATCTCTGATAAAAGGATCGTTTAGCAGTTCACGAATTTCTGCAATTTCTTTTAACTTTTGGTTTGCTCCTTCCTCCGTCGGGGGAAAGCGCTCCGGCAGTGCTTCAACATCGAGGATTGTGGGACTAGTCGTATCCGTTTCCATCTTGTGGCGAATTTTTTCCAGAATATCCAACACCTGTTGCTGGTTATCTGCCAAAATATAGGCTGGATTACGTTTTCTTGACTGAGAAACCTCCCCCGAAAATTCATTAAAAGCCTGATACTCTGGAAATTCTGGTTCGAGCTCCCCAAAATCATACTGAAAGCCCAAATGCTGATGATTTATTCCTACGGCTAAGACAACCAAAAATCCTGTCAATACGATCGATCGCGCCATCGGAAATCGATTAAATAGCGTAGTGTTTGATGACTCATAGGCTTTGCTGTTTGTATTGAGGAGGATCCAATTCCATCGCTCGCATATTACAAGCAAGGCAGGCATGACAAAAAGCATACAGCTTAATGCCAATATAATACCTGATCCCGCAATAAATCCAAACTCTGAGAACCCCCGAAACCGTGCGATAATAAGCACAAACAGTGAGAAAGCGGTAGTAAGTCCACTAACAACAATAGCCGAACCGGTATTATCATAAGTTTCATGGAGGGCATCTAAAATCGATTTGCCTTTCGAACGAAACTCGATATAACGGGCATAAAAGTGAATCCCATAATCGATACCCATCCCAAATAATATGACAAATAATACTGAGGTCATAGTATTTAGAGTCCCCAATGCGAAATAGGTAATCCCAAACGTCCATGCCAGGCTGATAATCAGGGGAAGGCCAATGACTACGACAGGAGCCGGCATTCGGATCAGATGTTCCCAAAGCTGATGTTCCTTTTCCTCGGCATCCCCTCTTCGATAATTTATGTACTTCTTAATGGAGAAGTAGAACATCACCAGAAGAATGACCCCTGAGATGCCCGATGCAAAACTTTTAAAAACATCCCCCATGATAGAATCAATTTCCGAAAGATGCCGTTTGAGCCGCCCCCCATAACGCACCTCCATTTCACTGTTATAGCTTTCGGGATTTATTTCGGTTAAAAGGGAGTCGTAAGAGGCGAACATACTCCTCAGATAGCTGAGGTTGCTCTTAGAGCCGGTAGGAAATAGCTTGAACATCATAACTGTACTATCCGGACTTACCGGATACTCAGAGGGAATAAGCGATTCATAGCTATCTTCAAAATCACTTAGCTCTTCACTAGATTCCTCTTCATCATCCTCTTCAAAATCTACAAAAAACGGGCTTGCTTCTTCTTTAGCTGATTGTATTTCATCTTTGAGGTACGACTTAATATCTTTAAGCTCATTAGGATTGGCAAAATAGAGTGCATTATTTCTGAGAAAAGAAGTTTCTTTTTGAAACTCAACCCGTTCAAAATATCGGCGGTTATGAGGAGTATCCCTCAGATCCATACTTTTAGATATTAAATCCTCGGCAAACCGTTTATTATCCTCAAAGCTGGGAGACTTAATCGCCACCTCCATTGGTGTTTCACCTCCAACTGTTTCCTGCAACTCTTCCAGTGCCTTAACATGGGGATTGCTTTTGGGCAATAGATTCGCAAGGTCCGTATCTATTTTGAGTTGTACGGCGTAGTTCCCCAATACAGCAGCCAACAGCACCGTTATGCCAACGATCCAAAAAGGATACTTATAATTAAGTTTTATAAGCGGACGAAAAAAGTGTAGGATTTTTTCCATTAACAGTCGAAAATCAGATTTTACAGATCAGCGGTGAAGTTAATCATTTTAATCAAACTTATTTAGTCTGCTCGGGCAGTAGCTTGATATCATCGTAATCGGCTTCTGCCCAGGAATGAGTGCTGTCACCGTCACTCAGGATGAGAATAGCTATTGGATTTTTGGGCGGATCATCACCAAATAGTCGTCGATAATCTTCTACAATATTACGCTTAAAGGTAATCCACTTTCCTGTGCGTTCATCTCCTGATTCTACTACTACCACTTTTTGATTACCAAAAAACTTAGAAAGTTCTGTGCCTTTTTCCAATGTAGAACTCCAGGTATATCGTATGGTTTTAGGTACTTTTTTCACCAATGCCACCCGGCCCATGTCAAATGCCACATAAATACTTGCAACGGAATCATTATAGCTATCATCGTCTTCCCGGGCATTTTCCGGAAGTTTGTGTGCACGTACCTTCCAGGAAAAGATAGGCGTTTCAAAAATATTAATGCCATAAATATTTTCACGATCCTTATTAATTAATGGAAGACTCAGATGCATTGCACGACGGCCACTATATTTTAAATACTTGTTTCCGTCCTTTCCTTTTACAATCTCATATTTATATTTTTCCCGCTCTTCCTCGGAAAATTCAGTGACTGATTGTTCCCCTTTTTGGTTATACCACTTATGTGGCAACGTTCCGGTTTCATCATTTTCAAAATTTTCAAGAAGATGACCCTCTTCCAACGTCCTATTGCCGCTCTTACTCTGGGCATTTGAACAGTTAAACGTAAAAAGTAGGATAATAGTGATAGCGGTAGCTTTTCTCATAAATGATTTCTATCGATATTCATTTCTCTTATCAACGAATAGTACGCTCTAATCTTGCCTACGAAAAAATCTTATCTATTAGGTCAAATACTTATTGAATTAAATACTCACGAAAATATACTGTATATTTAGCCGCCTAAATTAAGCAATAGTCATACTTGATAAAAATGAGTTTTAGTTC
>CAYXVW010000041.1:0-13891 GCA_964468695.1 uncultured Balneolaceae bacterium
GTTTCCCATATATATGACAAGGTGTTTGTCCTTAGTATGACAATCAGTTTGTATATATATAACGGTAGAGATGTGGCATATCTGACATATATCGCCTTTGCTGCCCGGATTTTTTTAACAAACCTCAACTTATTTATAGATAGAGACAAGTTATGTCTTGTAATATCTTTGGAAAACTACGAAGCGTTATAACCGCCTGTCATTTTTGCGCCCGGCTAACTAAATTGAAAGTTCAGCAGGGAATTAGAATTGAACCGGAGAAAAATCATGAGTGAAAATTTAGAGATACAAGGAGTAGGTCAGATTGCTATTGCAGTATCGGACCTGGAAAGAGCAATGAATTTTTATAAAGATGTTTTGGATTTACCGCTGCTATTTGAAGCCTCGCCCGGCCTGGCTTTTTTTGACTGCGGCGGAATTCGTTTGATGCTGACGACACAGCAGGGGCCGGAGGAAGATCATCATACATCCGTAATCTATTACAGGGTTGAGGATATTAAAAAAGCAACAAGCGTACTGACAAGCCGGGATGTTACCTTTGTCCGCAAGCCGCAGGTAACCGCACGCCTGGAGGATCACGAGCTGTGGATGGGTTTTATCCGGGATCCGGACGAAAATCTGATAGGAATAATGTCTGAAGTACCGTTTAAAGAGGATAGTTCAGGTTGACAAGTATGAGATTATCAGATAATACAGTTTAATAGCTGGATTTGATGTAGATTTACTATAATTCAGACATGATCATTTATATTTGTTTTTGTCAGTTCTGAAATAGATATAGATGGTGTATGATGTACAAAAGGATGGTTTTTTTCTAACTGCAAAAAGCCGTTTAAAACTAACGGGGATAAATTATGCCTAAAAATATTGTCATACTTTCGGATGGAACGGGTCAGGAGGGAGGAATAGGCCACAATACCAATATCTATAAGCTGTTCAACGTTCTGGAGTCCCGGACAAAAGATCAGGTTGTCTATTACGATCCGGGGCTTGGTACCCACGATACCGGACGACTGGGCATGCTGGCGGGATTTGGTATTTCCAAAAACATCAAAGACTGTTATCAGTTTCTGTTTGAGAATTATCAGTCCGGCGATCAGATCTTTTTGATTGGCTTTAGCCGCGGGGCAACGACGGTTCGCAGCCTTTCCAGCTTTATCCATTACTTTGGGATTTTGCCCGAATCACGTCCCAAGCTGATCGATCAGGCCTACGGCATATATAAAATCAAGGATGAAAAAAGGCGAAAAGAAAAGGCGGAACAGTTTATTGAAAAGCATCACACCATGTGGACCCGCATCAAATTCTTGGGCTGTTTTGATACGGTTGCTGCTCTCGGGGCTCCGTTTAAAAGTCTGAGTGCTATCCTGGACCGGGTCCCGTTTTTTCGGCATCAGTTCCATAATTTAACGCTCAGCGAGAGTGTAGAACACGCCTACCACGCCCTGGCAGTTGACGACGAGCGAAAAACATTTCACCCGGCGCTCTGGAATCCGGAGATTAAAGACTACCAAACGCTCAGGCAGGTTTGGTTTCCCGGCATGCATACCGATGTTGGGGGAGGATATCGCGAACATCAGCTCTCAGATATTCCATTTATCTGGATGTATGACAAAGCCGTTTCATGCGGAATGAAAATTTATGAAAGGGATCGGATTCATCTTTCGCCAAAGGCAGACGGAATGATGCATGATTCACGGAGTGGTGGGATCAATAAGCTGTATCGCCGGGAAGTGCGCAGCTGGCCGAAAAGCCGCCCGGATAAGCCCGTTATTCATCAAAGTGTATTGGAACGGGCAGAAAAAAAGGATTATAGCCCCTGGATATTAGATACGAATTACGAAGTTGAGCCTGAGACGAACATATCTTAAGTATTTGTTCCATAAATGACAGGAATCGCCCCGATTGCTGTCCTGTGACGTTGGGTGGCTGAGTGTCATTCCCTTCCTTTAATATAATATCCATATTATTAACTATTTTTAATAAACCCTTTGAGTCTATAGGTTTTTTTGGGTACATTATTAAATAATTTTAATGTTCAAGGTGTATTCTTGTTGGAAACGAAGGCTAAAGCATCGGTACGTATGGCGGAAACTCAAAAAGGCAGGGTCTTAATCGTTGAGGATGATCTTCTTTTGAGTATGGTAGAAGAGCGGTTAATCAATAATTTAGGTTACGAGGTAGTTGGCAAAGTTTCATCCGGAGAGGAAGCGATTAAAAAAGAGAAAGAGCTTCAGCCCGATGTGATTGTGATGGATATCTCACTGAAGGGAGCGATGGATGGTATAGACGCCATGAATGAAATTCGTAAAAGTTCGGATGTGGCTGTTATTTATCTTTCGGGAAGTTCGGATGAATCCCATATAGAGCGTGCCGGTGAAACCAATTATTCAGGATACTTGACGAAGCCCATTACAAGCGGAGACTTAAGAGGTCCGCTGAAGGAGGCTATGGAGTCAATAGGAGTGAATGTCGATACGGAAGATGAATAAGCAATTATAAAACGCATTTGAAACTGTATTTATAAATTCAGATCTACGACTGTCCTTCCTACCTGTTTCCCCTCCAATATTTGATCGATCTTTTGATTGAGCTCTTCGAGCGAGCAAGATTGGCTTATTTTTTTTAGGTGTGCCGGCTTCCAGGATGAAGCCAGGTATTCCCATAGCTTTTTTCGCAGTTCCATAGGACCGTATCCGCTGTCGATTCCGGCTAAATTAACGCCCCTCAGGATAAATGGATATACGCTGGTGTGTAGTTCGTGGCCCAGTACGTTTCCACAACAGGCCACCGTACCTCCCTGTTTGGTCTGCCGCAGGGCCGTATCGAGCATAATTCCGCCTACCGTATCTATCCCCCCCGCCCAGCGTGCGGAAAGCAGCGGTTTTTCCGATTGATCCTGCACTTCATCCCGGTGAATGACCGAAGAGGCCCCCAGGGATTTGAGAAAGGATTCCCGCTCCGTTTTTCCTGTTGCCGCCGTTACCTGGTAACCTAGCTTTGACAGAATGCTTATGGCCATAGTGCCTACGCCGCCGGTTGCACCGGTTACGAGTACGGGGCCGTCATCAGGATCAACATTATTATGTTTTAAGTGGTGGACACCGATGGCGGCGGTTAATCCCGCGGTACCCAGCGCCATGCTTTCGAACAGCGAAAGACCGACCGGCAGCGGGACAACCCAGTCGCCGGGTACCCGGATATACTGCCCGAAGCCGCCGGGAGTATTTTGTCCCAGGTCATAGCTGGTTACGATTACTTTATCCCCTTTTTCAAACCGGTTATCACTGCTTTCTTTGACAATACCGGCCGCGTCAATACCGGGAATGTGAGGGTACTGTTTGGTAACGCCTTTGTGGCCGGTAGCAGACAGGGCATCTTTATAGTTAAGAGAGGAAAAATGAACCTGAACCAAAACCTCATGTTCGGGCAGCTTGTCAATATTCCATTCCCGTATGCTGCGTTTGAATTGGCCATCTTCAGTTTCTTCGACAACAAGTGCTTTAAAAGAACGATTCATAGATATTTGGTTAGTTTTTTGAGCCATTTGAGATTTCCTCTTCGGAGTTTATGCTCAGCATATTCAATATTCTCCGAATTATTATCCCATATTATAATAGTGTTGGGCTCATCCCTTAAAATCCGAATAGCCATCAGCAAACCTATGCTACTGGCGTCCCGGTAATAAGTACATTCTTATCTTTGAATGAGCTCATTATATACCAATAACAATATTCTAATAGGTAAGACTCCTCAGAAATATATAAACAAAGATTGCTTTTAGCTGAGCGTGCCTGACTCTATTTTGTTATTTTAAAAAAGTATAACAATTATATACAGCGGAAGATAGCACAGCCTTTTTTAACCGCTTATCGTATTAAATATTCGGGATATGTCAGATCAACATGATAAAGAAGACCTTCATGAGCGGATGCGTCATCTGGAGATGAGGGTGGAGCAGCTGGAAAAGCAGCTGCAGGAAGAGAAAGAAAGCAATCAGGTAACGCCAAAGTCCTCTCCGGAAGATCATTCATTTGTCCCCAAAAGCAGCAAGGACACCGGTAGCCGATTCATTCCCGATGAAATTCAATTCGGTGAACAGTGGCTTAACCGCATCGGCATTGGATTACTGTTAATTGGAGTAGCTTTTCTGTTTAAATATTCTGTAGACCAGGGGTGGCTTATTCCGCCGGTACGGAGTATTATCGGGTTGGCTATTGGGATGTTTCTTTTTGGATCCGGATTACGGATGGATGAATCGATGAATCCATTCCGGCAAATCATGCTGGGCGGGGGAATCGGGGTATTCTATATCACCGGCTTTGCAACTTACCAGTTGTATGCGTTTTTGCCGGTAACGATAATCTGGCTTTTTATGATTGTGGTGACGTTACTGGCTCTTTCACTCTCCCTGCAGCAAAATGAGCCCATTCTTTCAGTAACCGGTATCCTGGGAGCTTTGGGGACACCCTTTATGCTCTATAGCGGTGCCGGCAGTGTAGGAATGTTAATGGCTTATACCGCTCTCATACTGGTAGCCGCCGCAGTTATTTATTATCAAAAGGGATGGCAGTCGCTGCTCTGGAGTTTATTGGCAGGCGGACTTACCGTAGTTGGGGTGGGTGTAGTTACCACTTCTTTTTATAGCGAGCCGGCTACCGTTATGGATCGCTGGATGCTGCAGTTTGGAATAGTAGTATGGGCATTGTGCAGTTGGGGTATTGCCGTTACCCGCAACATAGCGGGGCCTGTAAGGGAAGCGAGTGCTACCGTTCACCTGTCGGTTTTTGCCGTGCCCCTCTGGATTCTACCCCTGGTGGTTATTAACTGGGAGCTTAGCGAAGAAAGTCTGGCAATGGTAGCATTCGGACTGGCAGCCGTAGGTGCCGCCGGCAATTATGCCTTTCAACACAGAAAGTCTTCATCTTTAGCATTATCCCACGGACTGATGGGGCTGATAATGGGAACTATTGGCGTTATCCTATTCTTTGAAGGAACTGCACTGTATATCATCCTCGTGGCCGAGACCATTGCATTACGTTATATTGCCATGCAGACCGGTGAATCACGGTTAAGTATTGGTTCACACCTTTTATTCCTGGTGGTCTTGCTATGGACGTTCAATGCCCTCAGCGAAACCAGCTATTCGGAGGCCTCACTTTTAAGTATTGACGCCTTTTCTCAACTCATTTTTATCGTTGTTAGTGGTACTTATCTGTCTGCCTGGCTGCATCAGGAGGTTCCTCAAAAAATATATCGTATTAGTAGTCATTTACTGCTTCTTTTTTGGATCTACCAGATGTTTTCCATGTTATCAAACGGTCAGGCTTGGGTTACCATTATTTGGGGTCTGTATGCCATTGGTCTTATTGCTGCTGGATTTATAAAATTCGGAAGAGATGTTCGTTTGACGGGCATGGCAACACTTTTTTTAGTCGTGGCAAAACTTTTCTGGGTTGATCTGGCACAGCTACAGGCTCTTTGGCGCATCCTGTTGTTTATTGGCTTCGGTGGTTTGCTGATGCTTTTAGGATATTATCTTCAGTCAACCCTGCACAAAGCCGAATCGGAAATATAACTTGGCAAAAGTTGAAAATGCCTGTACTTTGCTAATCTGATATAATAACCTTAACCGGAAGATATTTTTAAAATAACGATTATGAAGAAGCTGTTACTTTTTGTGGTTGTGGTAGCGGTAGCTGGATGCATGCGTTCACCAATTAATGAAGTGGCTGATACGATTACCGAGGAGAGCCTGATGGAACATATCGAAGTCCTTTCTTCGGATGATTTTATGGGGCGCGGTACCGGTACCGAGGGTGAGGAGAAAACGGTCGATTACCTGATCAGCCAGCTTAAGGAGTATGATATAAAAGGTGGAATGCCCGATGGCAGTTATGTGCAGGAGGTCCCGCTAATCGGACAGAAAACGGATGAGGATGCCCAGCTGACGATCAATAAAGGGAGTGAGACTATATTAGAGCTGGATTATTACACCGATTTTATGGCTTGGCCGGCCAATATGGAAGAGGAGGTTTCTATTGATGAAGCGGATCTTGTTTATGTAGGCTATGGCATCCAGGCCCCGGAAGAGGATTGGGATGATTTTAAGGATACGGATGTGGAAGGGAAGATATTGGTTGTTAAAAATAACGATCCCAGCAGCGATCCGAATCTTTTTAAAGGAGAAACACGACTCTATTACGGTCGATACGATTATAAATATGAAAAAGCACGCGAGATGGGAGCGGCGGGGGTGCTCATTATTCATACGACTCCCACAGCCGGTTACGGCTGGAATGTAGTTTCGAACAGCTGGAGCCGCGAGCAATTTTACCTGCGTTCCGATGAGAGTGCCAGTAATTCGCCAACCGCTTTTAATGGCTGGCTGACCAAAGACGCCAGTAGCGCTCTATTTGAAAGCGTGGATCTTGATCTTGAGGAACAGCTTAAAGCTGCAGAAAATCGCGATTTTGAACCCGTTCCGCTGGAGGGACTTTCGCTGAACATTGATTTGGCAGCAACCTATCGCGAACAGAATTCGAAGAATGTGTTGGGAGTTATTGAGGGAACAAACAATGATCTGAAAGATGAGTATGCCGTTTTTACTGCTCATTATGACCATTTGGGTATCACGCAGCCGGTAAAGGGCGATTCCATTAATAACGGTGCGCTGGATAATGCGGCCGGAGTTAGCGCGGTACTGAATATGGCCCGGGGATATAAAGAACTGCAGCCACAGCTGAAGCGAAGTTTGTTGTTTCTTTTTGTAGGTGCGGAAGAGGTGGGATTGCTGGGTTCAAAATACTGGGCTGCCAATCCCACGGTACATCCGGGTAAAGTGACGGCCAATATAAATCTGGATGGAATGAATGTATATGGTAAAACTAAGGATATTGTACTGGTAGGGTACGGCCGAAACAGTGTAAGTGATGTGATAGAAGAGGTCGCCGGGGAGCGGGGAGTGGAGGTGAAGCCCGACCCGCATCCGGATCGCGGTTATTTTTATCGTTCGGACCATTTTCCGCTGGCAAAGCAGGGCATTCCGGCCATTTTTCCCAATGCAGGAACGGAATTTGTTGACAAGCCCGAAGGTTATAAGGCAAAAGTGGACAGCCTGCAGGATGCCAACTATCATACGGTCGATGATGAAATTAATGAATACTGGGACTTGAGTGGTATGGTTCGTGATGTCCGGCTGTTTTTTGATGCCGGTTATCGTATTCTTAATCGCAATGAGATGCAAAGCTGGGATGAAGGAGACGAATTTAAGCAGAAGCGCCTGGAAATGATTCAGGAAGCTGAAAGCCAATAAAATTTTTAAAGAATAACGATTTAACCTTAGGTAACAATCAGCTATATTAAGCTGAAATCGGAGCTGGCCCTATTTTGTGTAAGAAAGATCAGAATAGATAATAGCTTTTGAGCTTGAAATAATGATATTTTCTGAACGGGTAGCACATTAGCAATTAATTTAAATTAGTTTTAAAAAGATGACTTTGTTGAACAAAAATATGTTATTTGGGCTTTTGGCCGCCCTTTTTCTGGTAGGATGTCAAAATTCAGATACGGAAGCACAATCACAGAATTCTGACTCGGATGTTGCCAATAAGGTAACTATAGTAGAGTATAGCGACTATCAGTGTCCGGCCTGTGCTTATTTCCATCCTATGGTTGATCAGTTGAAGCAAAATTTTGGAGACTCGGTAGAAGTACAGCTGCGCTATTTTCCATTAAATAGTCATCAGTATGCCGCGCTGGCTGCACGGGCTGCGGAAGCGGCTAAGAAACAGGGCAAGTTCTATGAAATGCATTCCCTGCTTTTTGAAAACCAGCAGCAGTGGTCTCAATCGGGCAACGCAACCACAGCCATTATTAATTATGCCCGTAAAATCGGACTGGATATGGATCAGTTTACGGATGATTTAAATTCCGGTGAAACACAAAAAACGGTGATGGAGCAGAAAGAGGAAGGAGCTGACAGGGGCGTTAATTCTACTCCAACCTTCTTTATTGAGGGAGAGGAAGTTGATCCGCTACCAAGAACCTATGAAGAGTTTGCTGAACTGGTTCGGGCAGAACTGGAAGAAAAACAAAGTGAGTGATCCGGTTATAGGCACAATCCCGGACCAAATATGAATCTGTAAGGTTGCATTAGACCCTATAAAAGGATAGCTTTCTTCTTATTGAAATCTTATTGCTTGTCGTTAGGAGTGCTGCAGGAAAGTGGCTGAGATAATATCCTGACTACCTGATCTGGATAAAACCAGCGGAGGGAAACGACAGATCGAACGAATGATTTTTCCTGCCTCTCGGCGGCGAGCAGCATAAAAAAATAGTTTTATGGCTGATTCGCCCTCATCACAAAAAATTAGCGACCTGAGCGAAGAGGAAATTATTCGCTTGTTTTCAGGCTCATCTATCCCCAGGGGAGCGATGGGAATAGGAGATGACTGTGCGGCAAGCGAGGGCCCCGGTGGATTGGAACGGCTTATCAGTACCGATCTGCTGGTTGAAAATGTGCATTTCCGGGTAGATTCAATTGATGCGGAAGATCTGGGACATAAAGCCCTGGCCGTCAATATTTCTGATATCGCAGCCATGGGTGGAACATCAGATGGATATTTCCTCTCGTTGGCCCTTCCCGGAGTGGTATCGGTAAATTGGCTCCAAAGATTTCGAAATGGTCTGACCTCCCTTGCTCAAAAATATGATATCCCGTTGCTGGGGGGAGATACTACCCGCTCAGAATCTCATATCATGATATCGGTCACCATTATGGGGATTGTCGATCCTGTTAACCTGAAATTGCGCAGTATGGCAGAGCCCGGTGATCGAATATGTGTTACCGGTCCCCTGGGTGATTCCGTTGCCGGACTTGAAATCTTATCACATCCCCAGAAGTACCAATCCCTCCCCGATAACCACCGCAAGGAGTTAATTCAAAGGCATTGCAAGCCCGACCCGGCAGTGTATGAAGGTAAGTGGCTTGGCCAGCAGGATGAGGTCCACGCCATGATTGATCTTTCCGACGGGTTATTGAATGACGCCCGTCATATAGCAGAGCGAAGTGATGGTAAAATTGAAATAGCCCTGGATCAACTCCCGCTCAGTCCCGCTTTGCAGGCATTCTGCGAAATTGAAGGAACAGAAAAACAGGCCCGGGAATTAGCGGCTGTAGGGGGAGAGGATTATCAGCTGCTTTTTAGCGTAGCCCAAAATGGCATTTCCGATTTAAAAAAACAGTTCAGAGAAAAATTCGGTAAGCCTTTGTACGATATCGGAAGGGTTACAAAGGGGGAACCCAAAATCGTTACGCTTCGCGATGGTTCGCCCGTAGAAGTAAACGAGCAGGAATTTAAACATTTTAGCTGATTGTAATTTTATGCAAGTCGAAAACCAACAATCATATGATCGCGTATTGACTATTGCTACTTCAGATAGTGGCGGAGGCGCGGGAGTGCAAGCAGATCTGAAAACCATATCGGCGTTGGGTTGTTACGGTATGTCTGCTTTTGCAGCCCTTACTGCCCAGAATACCCGCGAGGTTCGTGCTATACATGAAGTGCCGCCTGAGTTTTTGAAAGATCAGATCGACGTTGTGGTTGAGGATATAGGAGTGGATGCGGTCAAGATAGGAATGCTGTTTAACGGCAAATTGATGGCAGCCGTTGCCGAAAGTATAAACCGGCATAACTTGCAAAAGATCGTTCTGGACCCGGTTATGGTATCGCAGAGCGGGGCGAAGCTTATAAAGGATGAGGCGGTGGAAACGCTGCGGGAACAGCTATTTCCCCTATCCGATGTCATTACTCCCAACCTCCCGGAAGCAGAAAGATTGTTGGAGTATTCGATCGAAAGCCAGAAGCAAGTGGAAGAGGCCGCACGCGATCTTTTGGAAATGGGTCCGGGAGCCGTACTGCTTAAAGGGGGGCATTCCCGGGAGGACCAAAGTATAGATTGCCTGGTGCTCGATAAGCCGGACGAAAAGTCGGGAAAGGATGTGTTCTGGTTTGAGGCAAAACGTATACAAACGGATAATACCCACGGAACAGGATGTACCCTTTCTTCGGCCATTGCTTCCGGTTTGGCAAAGGGGGACACGCTGCCCGAAGCCGTGGATAAGGCCAAGGTTTATATCACCGGGGCAATCGAGGCTGGCAGCCATTACAAGATAGGAGGCGGGGGCGGTCCGTTACACCATTTTCACAAATTTTGGAGCTAATTAATACCTAAAAATACAGGCTGAATAATGAAATTCACGGATAAACTATGGAATGAAATTGAACCTATATACGATGCAATCCTGGAGCTTCCCTTTATCAGGGAGCTTACGGCGGGCACCCTCTCCGAGGAGGTATTTCTATTTTACCTAAAACAGGATACGCTATATCTTGCCGATTATTCACGGGCGCTTTCGCTGGCCGGTATTCGTTCCGATAGTAATGAGCAGGCCCGGCAATTCTTAAATTTTGCCACCAATGCCATTGATGTAGAGCGAAAATTGCACGGCGAATTTTACGAACAGCTCGATGCAGGGGCTCAATTACATAAATCTCCTTCTTGTTTCTCATATACGAATTTTTTGCTGGCTACGGCAACAATGAAAGATAATGCGGTGGCTATAGCAGCGCTGTTGCCTTGTTTCTGGATCTATCGGGAGGTAGGACTGCATATTTATGAAAACGCAGCCCCGGATAATCCTTATCAGGATTGGATTGATACCTATGCAGGAGAGGAATTTAACGAGGGTGTTGAAAAGGCGATTGCCATAACTGACCGGGTGGCCGAAGAAGAACCGGAACGTCGGCGCGATCAGATGATCCATGCTTTTGTTCGTTCTTCCCAGCTTGAATGGAAGTTTTGGGACAGCGCCTACAAAATGGAGCAATGGAAACATCAACCGAAAAATGCTATTCCAGCTTAAATTACATAAACAATCAGAATGAATAAGCGATATCGGCTTAAGCTGACCGACATACTGGTAACCACGGTTATTGCGCTGGTTTTTGGAGTTATCTACAAACTCTGGGGACCGCTGTACTATGCTATCAGGCCATTGGGGATGCATCTGGAACAATTGATCTATGGCATGTGGTTTATTGCAGCAATAGTCGCTTATTTGCTTATCAGAAAGCCGGGCGTGGGATTGCTGGCCGAGGTAGCGGCGGCTTCGGGAGAATTTTTCATGGGGTCTGAATGGGGATTAGCTGTATTGCTCTCCGGAGTAGCCCAGGGATTGGCCGCAGAACTTATTTTTGCCGCGGTCGGCTACCGCAAATATACGGTCAGTGTAGCTATGGCAGCCGCAGTAGCAGCCACACTGGGATCCCTGGTATTGGATTCACTGCAGGGATATATTGGCGATTTGGCCCTATGGAATCTCTCTCTGTTGATCGGTTTTCGGCTGGTAGGAGCTGTTGTGATCGCCGGGTGGATGGGGCATCGATTGGTAACGGCACTTGAAAAAACCGGAGTGGCAGAATTGGTGCGTCCAGTGGACACTCTTAATGTTTAACCCGAATAGGATGAAAGAGAATACAAACGGAAATAGCAATACTGACCACCTCGCTGCCCGGGTGACGGATTTAAGGCTTCGGTTTCCGGCTAAGCATACGCTGTTGTTCGACGGCTTGTCGCTGGATATAGATCAGGGACAAAAAGTATTGCTGCTGGGTCCCTCCGGGTCGGGTAAATCTACCTTGCTGAAAGTTATGACCGGCCTTGTACCGGAAGCGGTTGAGCTTCCTGTTGAGTGGTCGGCCCGCAAGTGCTTCAATTCCTGGGGCTATGTGTTTCAGGATCCCGATGCCCAATTCTGTATGCCGTATGTGGATGAAGAGATCGCATTTGTATTGGAGAACTTGGAGGTTCCCCGTACTGAAATGACCGGATATATCCACCATTATTTGCAACAGGTGGGCTTGCATTTTGAAGACGTACACCGGCCCATTGAAACGTTGTCGCAGGGACAAAAACAACGGCTGGCCCTGGCATCAGCGTTAGCACTGCAACCGGAAACATTCGTGTTGGATGAACCTACCGCCTTATTGGATCCAGCCGGAACTACCGCTATTTGGGAACATGTTCGTCAGCTCGGACGCGATAAAACCCTGCTTATTGTGGAGCACAAGATCGAGGAGGTGATCAATTTTGTAGACCGCGTAATCGTATTGGATAAGCAGGGAGAGCTGATAGCGGACGATTCGCCGGAAGTGATACAAAGCCGGTACCGCTCGCTGTTGGATCGCTACGGCATTTGGCATGCTGAAAGTTGGTCAACACATGATCAGAAAGCTAAAATATTTCCTTTTTCGGACCCTGTATCCGGCGAAAATAACGATCCTCCTCTCCTCCAGGTTAAAAAACTCAAGGGCTATCGTGGCGATAAAATCCGTATAGAGCTGCCGGAACTTCAGGTTCAGGAAGGAGAATGGATTGCGATTACCGGTCCGAACGGAGCCGGTAAGAGTACGCTGTTGCTGGCAGTTATGCAGCTTATTAATACGGAAGGTGATTGCCATTTGGAGGGGAAACGTATCAAAAATACCGGGCAGGTAGCATCAGATATCGGCTTTGTATTCCAAAATCCGGAGCTGCAGTTTGTGGCTCAAAGCGTTTCCGAAGAGATAGCCTTTACCATACGTCAGCTACAACCCGGATCGGATGAAGTGCAGCTGCAGGTAGAAAAAGCCTTGAAGGAGTTTGATCTGACAGAAATGAGGGAGCAAAACCCGTATCAGCTTTCAACGGGACAGAAACGCCGGTTAAGCGTAGCTTCCACTACCGTAGTTGAGCGTAAACTTTTGTTGCTGGATGAGCCCACTTTTGGGCAGGATGCAGGCAATACTTTCGCTATCCTGCAAGAGCTGGAGCGCCTGCGAAATAATGGAACTTCTCTGCTTATGGTTACGCACGATCCGGAGATCGTTCAGCGATACGCCACGCGGGTTTGGGAAATCCGGGACGGACAGTTACAGTCGGATTATCCCGGTCAGAGAATGCATGAACCTACAGACGAGGAGGTGAATCATGTTATAGAGCGAAAAACATCCCGCTTGGTTGCAACGGAATTCCCCGTCCTTAAAACTGGGACTCATGATCGGAGGCATTGTAGCTATTTTATTTATCCATAATATCAATGTGATGGTCCCGCTCGTTTTAGCGTTGATTCTCATGCTGTTTTTGGGATCGGGACAACCGACTTCCAGAGTATCGCTATTCCTGATTCCCTTCCTTTTTGTTTTTGTCTCGACCGGTGCCTCTATGATAATGTTCGGCAAAGGAGAAACACTTTGGTGGCAGTGGGGGCCGGTGATTATTAGCAAGGAAAGTTTTTTCAGGGGTATGCATGTAGGATTCCGGGCTTTCAGTTTCGGATTGATCGGACTTCTGTTTGCGCTTACAACGCGACCGGTACTGTTGTTCTATTCAATGATGCAGCAGCTGAAGTTGCCCCCTCGCTATGCTTATAGCTTTATGGCCTCGCTGCGTATGTTGCCATTAATGTTGGAAGAGTTCAAAACGCTAAAACAGGCATATAAAGTTCGGGGCATTCAATTTATGAAAAGCTGGAGTGGCCTGATGGAGGGGATACGGCTGTATGCTATTCCTCTGCTGGCCCAAAGCATCCGCCGTGCCCAGCGTATTGCGGTTGCGATGGAAGCCCGTCGGTTCAATAACAGTAAAAACAGGACGTACTACTATCGTCCGGGCCTTTCCTATACAGATGGGTTGATGGTAGTCTGCTGGATTAGCATTTTCACCGGAGCATGGCTGATTGGCTCTTGGTGGCCGATGTTCAGCATTACTGACGTACGGTTTTAAAGATAAGATTTTAAAAGATGCAGAATAAGTCTCAACATATAGCAATTATTGGCGGTGGTATTAT
>CAYXVW010000042.1:0-11682 GCA_964468695.1 uncultured Balneolaceae bacterium
AAAATCTTTCCGGAAATGCCCCAGAGTTCCCCTCCAATCAACAGAGCAACCAACGCTATCATGGGATTTATACTGACTCTTGAACCCAAAACATTGGGGGTGATAAAATTCCCCTCCAGAAACTGAACAACAGCAAACACAGCGACGACTCCCAATGGCGTCAGAAGTGATTCCGTGAATAGCAGTGCAAAAATTATGGCGGGCAAACTACCGATAACAATACCGATATAAGGAATAATAGCCAGAATAGAAGCAAAAACGGCAAAGAATAAGGCATGCTCTATTCCAATAATCCACAATCCGATTGCATTGAGTATAGCTAATAATGTTATAACCGTCATCATACCGATGATATAGTTCTGCGTCACACTTTGGATACCATCAATAACATTATTAATGGTTTCTCCATCCCCTTTCCAGAGCTTATGCAAAAAAGTTCGGTACATTTTTTTGTAATACATCATGAAGAAAACAAAGATCGGAAGGAGTCCGAGAGTAGCAAATACACTGGTAGTAGCCCCTAAAGCAGAACTCAAATATTTACCCCCTTCATTTACCACCGTTGAAAGTCCCTGCTCCAAAAATTCTACCTGACGACTGGGCGAAAGATTAAATTTTGCTTCAAAAAATTGCAGCAGATCATTGCTGATGGCCTGTATTTTTTGATTGGCTTCCGGAAGGCGATCAGCAAACTGCACTAACTGTATGGACAATAAGGATATGATACCTCCCAAGACTACAAACAGGAGAATCATGCTAACAACAATGGATACCACCCGGTTAAGTTTTAAACGCTCCAACCACTGACTTACCGGTTCAAGCAGCATGGCAATAAGGGCCGCAAAAGCCAAGGGCATCATAATAAATTTGCCGTACGACAGAATAACAAATACGAGCACTAACCCGAAGAGGATTACAGTACCTTTTAGCCAGGCTGGATAGCTTTGATTCATAATATCCTCAATCTATTTCCTATTCTTATTAGTCAGCGTATTTTAGGGACGTACATCCGCCAGTATTTTAACAAAAACTATGGCGAAGCACTACTTCAAGCGATCAGTAATATCTGCGAGTGGCGGATCAAAGGTTTCCTGAAATATTTCAAAAGGAACTCTCTTCCCCACTTCATTCTTTACATTGCTTTCTTCTATTACCTGCTGATAGGTTTCATAGCAGTCCAGAGCATCATGGAATTTTTGATAATCCTCATCATTCGCCTGTATCCAGCAATCAATTTCCTCTTCTTTTGATGAAGTTAGGTTAAATTTCCCCTCCCCTTCATTTTCATTGTAATGCGTAAAAAAAGCGAGTCTCTGCGGATAGGATTTTCCCGCGCGCCTCAAATCACAATACACACTTTTAACTACCGCATGACTTACCAAATGATCCTCAAAACCACTTATTCCATGAACGGCATAGGTAACCAACACATCAGGTTCCAGTTTATTGACATGGGTCTTAATTTCTTCTTCTATCTCCCCTGGGTCCAGCTCCTTAAGTCCGCTGTCGGGCATATCCAGCACTTCCATGCCCGTTAAGCCCAATACCTCTCTAACACATTGCATCTCCTTAAAACGGATCTCTCCCATTTCTTCTTTATTTACTCCCAAACGGAATCGCTGCTTGGTTGCCTCTCCTTTCGTGAGAGTCAGCAAATAAACTTCATGTCCTTCTCGAAGCTGAGCGGTAATGGCCGGAGCGGGACCAAAGGATTCATCATCGGGATGGGGGAAAACGTAGAGTATTTTCATATCAGCTGTTTAGACAACATTCTCAAAATTTTGTTGTATCAAACTTTAAAAATCTGACACATCAAACAAGAATTAATTTTATATAGAATAGCATATGCCAAAACTGCAAATAATCGACTAAGCCGTAGCATTGGGTAAGGCGATATCGACACCATCTAAAACAGGGCTTTCCACTTTAGTATCACTTTCAATAACTCCATCCCGGAGACGAATGATGCGCCGAGCGTGATCTGCTATTTCATCTTCATGGGTCACCAGTAAAATGGTATTTCCCATCCGGTATAATTCTTCAAACAACAACATAATTTCTTCACCGGTCTTGGTATCCAGATTTCCGGTAGGTTCGTCGGCCAGCAGTATAGACGGATTATTTACCAGTGCCCGGGCTATGGCCACCCGCTGTCTCTGTCCCCCTGATAATTCATTAGGCTTATGATCGAGACGATCTCCCAGGCCTACGCGCTCCAGTGTTCGGGCTGAACGTTTGCGTCGTTCTGCTGTTTTTACTCCCGAGTAGATTAACGGGAGTTCTACATTAGATAAGCAATCAGTACGCGGAAGCAAATTAAAAGTCTGAAATACAAAACCGATCTCCCTGTTCCGTACTTCGGCCAGCTCGGCATCCTCAAGCTTACTTACATCCTGTCCATTTAGGATATAAATCCCGGAAGTAGGGGTATCCAGACAACCGATCAGGTTCATGAGGGTAGATTTCCCGGAGCCCGAAGGCCCCATAATAGCAATGTATTCATTTGCCTGCACATCAAAGGAAACACCGTCAAGCGCCCGAACCTCCTGATTCCCCATCTGATAAATTTTCATCAATTCTTCAATCTTAATAATCGGCTCTGCCATAGACTATTACCTGCTGCTAAATTTTCTGTTGTTAACATTAACCTTATCACCGTCCGCCAGTTCATTGGAAAGTATGCGGTAGCTCCCGGTCACTACCTCCTCTCCTTCTTCAATCCCCGACAGGATCTGCATATGTGTATTATCACTAATGCCGGTCTTTACCTCACGGCGATATCCACGCCCATCCTCAATCACAAATACCACTTTGCGCATATCCTCATCAGGTATAACGCTTTGCTCTTCAGTGGATAGTGAATCACTTTCAGTTGTATCTTGCGCTGATTCATCTGCAAAATCGCGTACCGTAACGGCTTGTATAGGTACCGAAACTACGTTATGAGCGGTTTGAGTTTTCACATCCACCGTAGCAGACATTCCCGGTTTAAAAGAAGGCGTAAATGTATCTTCGGGACTTTCCCCCTCCGATACCGATTGAACCAATTTATCACCGGCCATATCCAGGTTGTGAGGCGTGCTCACTCTTATTTTAACCTCATAATTAGTTACTTCCTCGCTGGTCCCTTCAGATGTTACATCTGCTGAGTTTGCTATTTCTGTCACCACTCCACCAAATACACGATCCGGATAAGCATCAACCATAATATTCGCCGAGTCGTTGACCGCTACATTTACAATATCATTCTCATTGACTTCAATCTGTACTTCCATCTGATCCATTTTTGCGATGCGCAGCAGTTCAGTTCCTATCGACTGGGTATTTCCCAGCACCCGCTCTCCTACCTCAACAGCAAGCTTACTAATTGTTCCTTCCCGCGGAGCACGAATAATCGTTTTCTGGAGTTCTTCCCGGGCCTGTTGCAGCTGGGCCTGAATACTCTGCACCTGGTATTCAGCCGCCTGGAAATTAGCTTGGCGGGCTTCGTAACTCGACTTTGACTGAATATATTCTGCTTTTGAGATAGCCTCGGATTCATACAGTTCTTTATTCTGATTGAAAACCGACTCCGCTTCCAAAAGACTAGCTCGTGCTTCTTCCAAACGGGCTTTTTGTGTTAACAGGGAAGCATTAATTTCATCTATCCGGGCTTGATAAATATCCGGTTTTATGCGTAGCAGTAAATCACCTTTTGAAACGTAGTCTCCCTCTTTAACCGGAAGTTCAATAATTTCTCCCGATACCTCCGGTCGCATCGTAACTTCTACCTCGGGCTGAATCTTTCCGGAAGCCGACACTACCTGGGTAATTGTCTTCAGCTCTGCATTTACCGTTTCGACGGTTTTTCCTTCGTCTCCTCCCCCGAGCCAACCCATATATTTAGCTGTCACCCCTCCCAGGGCCAGCAGGAGTATAATTACCCCGCTGAAAATAAACAGCTTTTGAGTGGATGATTTTTGTTTTTTTGCCATTTTCTCAATCTCTTAAATAAAATTATTCTAAAGTAACATCTTGATCTAACCTTCCAATATAATAGTCAAGTAGTTGCTGCTGGAAAATCACCCGGTACAATGCCTGGGCCCTGCTGGCTTGCGCTTCTGTATACTGGGCATTGGCATCACTTAATTCTATTAATGTCCCTGCCCCCACTTCATAGCGCTCTTTCTGTGTTCGATAGGAACGTTCTGCCGCTCGCAACGCTTTCTCTGATGATTCAAGTTGTTTAACATACGAACGATAATCGTTATAGGCCTGATTAACCTCCTGAACTACCTGCAATTCAAGATCTTCTAAATTCAGCTTGGCATTCTTATAGTTAATTTGCTGGGACTGTACATTGGTTCGTCTATTTAAATTTCCAAATATGGGAATTGTAAGAGATAGACCAAATCGCCTATTAATATTTTGATCAAAAAACTGATCTTCGAAATTAATAGGAATTCCATCAGAATAACGACTTGAAATGGAACCACTCAAACTCAAAGAAGGATACAAACTACCCCGTGTAGCACTAAGTTGATGCCGAATGGATTCTATATTATATTCTTCACTTTTTAAATCCGATCGATTCTCCAGAGCCGTGGTTACAAGCTGCTCCAAATCATAATTCGCCGCTGCCGCTGTTTGTTCATCAATATCAGGAATTTCAAAATCATATTCTTTCCGGGGATCAACCTGAAGAGTCTGAATCAACTGCAGACGGCTGGACTCCACGGCATTTTCTGAATTAACCACCGCCAATTCATTATTTGCAACCGTCGCTTCCTGGTTGTATAAATCTACCTGGGGACGGGAACCGACTTCCACCTGTGCCCGAACCTGTTCCAACGTCTTGCGCGAGGCCTCCAGGTTTTCCCGATCGATCCTCAAAAACTCTTTATCCAATATAAGCTGTAAATAATTACTGGCCGTATTAAAAATAATATCTTCTCTTACGCGCCGCAGATTTTCCTCACCTGATTGCTTGTCATACTGACTACTGCGGAGTGAATGCAAATTCTCAAGGCCGCTAAATATAGGGAGATCAGCACTCAAACTACTGTTGAAAGAATTGGTAGTTTCGGTAACAATTTCTCCTATATCCTGATTAAAGCTACGACCAATACTTCTATTTCCAGACATATTAGCATTAACAGAAGGCAGGTAATCCGCCTTTTCGCTTAGCACCTGACTCTCAGATAAATCAACATTATTCCGCGCTACTTCGAGTTGATTACTATTTTCAAGAGCAATACTGATAGCCTCCTCCAATGTAATTGGCTGAGCATCCTGTGCATACCCACCAATGGTGATAAAAAAACTTATAAGAAAAAGCAGAATCCCTGTACGCATACTCATCATAGAAATTATTTTTTGTTTCATTTGTGTAATTACACGAACTATTATAAAAATAGTTACGCTTCGAAAAGAGTTTTTTTAGTTAAAAAATTTAAAAGAGATGAACAGACAAAAATACAGTACACCCACACATTATTCATTTATAAGAATTGAAGCAGAGTAAAAACGCACAAAACAAACAGATATGATGTAAAAACTTCAAAATAGTCTTTTGTAACTCTCTCGCTTAACTTTTTACTCTTCTGCACTTCCGTTGGAGGTTGGCAGATGCTTCCCTACCTTTTCATCAAATTTTTCTTCGGCAAAATCAGTAACAAAGGAAAGTGCCTTTCGCATAGCAAGTCGCTTTAACTCATATAGCAGTGTACTGGTAAATTTTCCGTCAGAAGAAGAGGATGAAGATACAGATCCTTCCTGTCTATCCCGATGTCCGACAAGAAAACCCAAAAATACCGCTCCTCCAACCACTGGCAGAGGATGCTTCCGTATAAACGATTTTGGATCCAAGCTTTCGCTCACATCATGACGAACCTGATCAATCGAGTCGTCAAGCTCATCCTGAATTTGTTCGAGCTCGGCTTCCAATTCTTGCTTCTTCTGTTCTAATTTATCCGTCTGATCTTTTGCCATGATATTTCCTCTATTCATTTCTATTTAAAGAATGATCCATCTCAGCTGATTCAAGCCTTTTATGCTCTCTTTCCCGGTTCCCTTCAACAGCCTTAATCATTTCCTCCTCAAAACTCTGCTGCAGCGTATCAAATACCCGCCTGGGCTTCAGATAAATGAAAGATAAGCCTACCACAAAAAGCGGAATGGATACAATCAGGAATCCTAGACTTTGACTGCCTATTAAATTGCCCAGATAAATAGCTAAAGCAACTAAAACAAAGCATACTCCCCCCAACAGCAGTAATGCTCCCGTCGTCCGATGTACGGAAACAGCGATCCAGTGGGAAAAATGTTCTCCGGAATTCAGCATGATTAGCTCGATACGCTTCTCCACATATCGTTTGATATCGGCAACCATCGACCGGAGCTTTTGTCCCACCTTATCTGTAGCTTTATCTGATTTCATTCCTAATCATCAGAACTTAAAAGTTTTCCAAGTATATACCCGGCAAAAAGGCCTGCAGCTACACTCTTTACAGGATGTTCCCTGATTAAATGTTCTGCCCGACCTTTCAGTTCTTCAATTTTTTCAGGTAGCTCATCATTTTCTACCATTTGCCGACCGCGATCTAAGGCATCATCCAATCGACGATTTACATTTTCAAGTATCTCTTCATTCATAACAGTTCAATTTAATTTAGGGATTTCACCTAAGAATACGCTTAATTATAAGGAAATTATTGGTAAAGTGATGCATAAATAAGCCGCGATTTATTCGTACCGCAGGCTATCTATGGGATCCAATTGTGCAGCTTTATAGGCTGGATATACTCCAAATACCATACCCACCACAAACATACCAAAAAAGCCGACAATTACGGCCCAAATAGGAATGACCGGCTCCGTTTCTATCCACAGGGCCATGCCGTTTCCAGCCAAAATGCCCAATGCTATGCCAATAGCTCCACCCAACTGACAAATAAAAACGGCCTCTGCCAAAAATTGAGAGATAATTGCTTTTTTAGTAGCTCCCACTGCTTTACGGATTCCGATTTCGCGCGTTCGCTCGGTAACCGACACCAGCATAATATTCATCACGCCGATTCCCGCCCCAAGCAGGGTAATACCTCCAATCACAAAACCCACTATATAAAGTATAAAAGTAAACTGGTCAAAAGTTCCGGCCAGGGAGTCATTCGTTTCAATTTCAAAATCATTTTCCATGCCCGGCGCCACCTTACGGATCACCCGCATCACTCCAATAACTTCATCCATCGTGGCCTCAATAAAATCCATAGTCGGAGATTTTACCTGTATATCAATATTCCGGTCGCCACCATACATCCGCAGGGCCGTCGTATAGGGAATGAGTACAAATTCATCCAGCGACTGCCCGAAAATACTGCCCTTTTGGTCAAGCAGCCCAATGATTCGAAACTGTTGACCGGCAATCCGAATATCCTTTCCCAGCGGATATTCGGTTTCAAAGAGTTCGGCCTGCACTTCGCTTCCTACAATGGCAAAAAATCTACCATATTGAATATCCTCATCCGTGAAGTTTCTTCCATCTATTAATTCATAAGCATTATTACTCAGATAGTGCTGATTGCTTCCCTTAATTTGTACCGTCGGATCGGTTTCCTTATCCCCATAGATAACTTTTGTACGATCAAAAGTCTCATCGGGACTTACATCTTCGGCCAAACGCAGTCGTTCTTTGAGTTCCTCAAGGGTAGTAAACGAGATATTCTGCCGATTGCGGTCGCTTTGCATATCATTACCAATACGGATGGAAGGAGTCCGTGATACATTGATTACATCTCCGCCCATCATACTCATGGTATTTGTAAAAAAATTGTCCAGCACCGCTACAGCTGTAGTGGAGACAATGACGGAGAACACACCTACCACCAGCGCTAACAGGGTCAAAGAAGAGCGGAGTTTATTCGCCCAGAGTGCGCCAAAAGCTTGTTTAAATATCTCTAATAAATTCATGTTATTCGTACCTGAGAGATTCTATAGGATCGGCATGAGCTGCTTTATAGGCCGGGATAAATCCAAAAATAAGTCCTACCAGCGAACATAAAATAAACGCCCCAAAAACCACGCTAAGATCAATAGAAGCCACAAAAATCTGATTTAACAGGATACTGATAGGATACGACAAGGCAAGTCCAGCGAGGCCGCCCAGCAAGCACATTACGATGGCTTCAATAAGAAACTGAGATAATATTTCCCATCGCTTAGCCCCTACCGCCTGACGTATGCCAATCTCTTTTGTCCGCTCGCGAACGGAAACAAACATAATATTCATCACTCCTATCCCCCCAATGATCAGCGAAAGAAAGGTAAGCGCGCCTCCAACCAGGTAGAGTCCGGTTTTAAATGATTCAAGCTGGGCTTTAAATGCCTCCGGCTTGTTAATAGCAAAATCGTTTTCTTCCGTGGCCTCCAACTGACGTATTCGGCGCATAATACCTTCAATTTCATACTCTCCCTCTTCTGCACTCAACTCATCTGGAAATTTAACCGCAATCTGGATGCCGCTTCGCAATCCAAAAATCTGTCCGTACGACATGATGGGCACAATAGCACGACGATCCATATCTGAAAGTCCCAGGAATTTGCCCTGTTTTTTAAGTACGCCAATCACCCGAAATCTTTGTCCACCCATTCTGATATATTCACCCAGTGGATTCTCTTGTTCAAAAAAAGTTTCTGCCAGGGTTGCTCCCAGTATCACAACTTTCACTCCTCTCCGAACTTCCTCTTCCGTAAATACCCGGCCACTCTCGATATCCAGTCCTGCCGTATCAAAATACCTTGCGGTAACGCCTGCCATAAAAACGCCTTCCGAACTTTTATCCTCGTAACGCAGCGTCGTTCCCCGAGTCGCAGCTGCAGAAACGGACGAAGCCAGCTCGCTGGATTGACGGATTTGATCCACATAGCTTAGTTTCATTTCGCGCCGGTTCCGATATTTCCACCATTCATAATTGGGTCCACCGCCCCAGGGTTGCTTCTCCACATACACAACATTCTGCCCCATCATAGCCATACTCTTATCAAACTCGGCATCCATACCGTTACTTACGGCATTCATGAGGGTTACCATCACAATACCGATTATGATACATAAAGTTGTAAGTATGGAACGGGTCTTATTGATCCTGAGGGCTCTTAATGAAATCTTTATTCCCTCCCACATGCTGCTTATAAAACGTCTAACCACAGATACTCCTATTAATTTTATACTGAGATGTAATATTCTACGCAAAAAAGATCAAATCGTTGCACAAAAATAAATTTGTTATCTTTTTAATCAGACTTATACTCTACTATTGCCATTTTTAATAAAAGATATAACTCATGCGATTAGATATTCTTGCTCTGGCGGCCCACCCCGATGATACAGAACTATGCTGTGGAGGTACGCTGGCGGCCCTGGCCAACCAAGGGAAAAAAGTGGGAGTTATTGATTTTACAAAGGGAGAAATGGGTACGCGGGGAACCCCTGAACAACGGATGCGGGAAGCCTCTGCGGCAGCAGATATAGTAGGGCTAGAGGTACGCGAAAATCTGGCAATGTCGGATACAAAAATCCAAAACAACCGTAAAAACCAAAAAAAGATAATCCAAAAGATCCGTCAATACCAGCCGCATATCTGTCTGGTTGGAGCCCCCGTAGATCGGCATCCGGACCATGGAAACGGTACTCAACTGGCGCTCGATGCAATCTACTACAGTGGACTTACCAAAATTGAAACTCGAGATTCAAACGGGAGTCCACAGGAACGGTGGCGTCCTTCACACACCCTGCACTATATGCAGGATCGTCCTTTTAAACCTGATATTGTTTTTGACATCAGTGATACATTTGAAACCAAAAAAGAAGCTATCTTAGCGTTTGAAACACAGTTTAATGTAGCAAACCCAAAGGATGAGCCGGAAACCTATATTTCCAACACCGAATTTTTTGAAGGGATTGAAGCTCGTGCCCGTCATTACGGACATCTGATCGGGGCTAAATACGGAGAACCGTTTAAGTATCAAAACGGTCCCCTGCCAATGCGTTCTTTGAAGACTCTTTTTGAAACGAATCCGATGAGATAAATGGCAGCGAGGCCGTACTATCTCCTGCTCTCTACAACATTCCCTATTAATTCTTTCTCTGTAAACTGTGACTGTATCCCATCCAGCAGGAATGAATGTATGTCCGAATTCCCGGCTATAATGCGTTTTCCAAACAACCAATTATCTCCGCCCTGCCAGTCGGATATCTGTCCACCGGCTTCTGCGATAATAAGTACGCCCGCCCCCACATCCCAGGGATTTAATGAATACTCATAGAAGCCGTCCAGACGCCCACTAGCAACACAGCACAAATCATAGGCTGCAGCTCCGGCACGACGAACCCCATGGGTCTGGTCCATTAGCATACGAAAGAAAGACAGATAATTATCTATGAGCGTCAAATCATTATAAGGAAAACCCGTCCCAATTAATGAACCATGCGCATCTTCTATACTCGAAACTGAAATAGGTCTGCCGTTTAGAAATGCACCCTGACCTTTTATGGCAGTAAACCACTCATCACGGGCCACCTCCAACACTAAACCCATTTTGGGCTCTTTATTTTCCCACAGCGCTATAGATACACAGTAGACCGGGAACCCATGGGCAAAATTGGTTGTGCCATCAATAGGATCAATCAGCCAGATACGCCCTTCCGGCAACTCCTGATCTCCGGATGATTCCTCAGCCATAATATCATCCTCGGGAAACTCCTTTTTAATGACCGCCAAAATTTGTTTTTCCGCTTCCAGATCTGCATCCGTAACGAGGTCATTCTTTCCCTTTAAATCTATTGAAAAACTGTTGGATGACTGAAAATCACGAATTACTTTTGCTGCATTTTCAGCAGCTTTGCGGGCAATATTAAGTTCTATGGTATAGTCAGACATGAATATATCTGTTTTAAAAATTTAGGATAAAAACTTTTGGGCTCGATAATGATTTGAAGTCTGAATCGTCTTATTGCTCACTTTTCATTTTATATTCGAATACTTTTTCGGAGACGCTTTTGGCGGATTCCGTATCGGGATCGGGATACAACTCATCAATAGGCGACTGTTGTATATGTGTCCGCCGGCGACCGACTTCCTTCATTTGCCGCATTACTTTTTTTCGGTCCTCTCCTTCAGCCGAATTGAACCGTTCATATAGTTCAACCTGCAATCGATCCAGAAAATGGGATTTCAATGCTTTAAGCGCTCCCTTTGCCGTCCGATATGGATTCTTATCTCTTTTATACTGTACGCCCACCTTTTCGTGATGCCGATCGCTTACAGAGTATTTCTCCAAGACAATTTCTCCCACCAGCTCCGGATAAGGATGCTCCCGACTGGCGTATTTCTCTACGCTCACCTCCTTTTCTGCCTTAAACCGCTCAATAATATCCGAGAAAAAGTCACGTAATTGTTCATCTTCAAAATGTTTTTCCGAGCAGTACGATCCAATATAATCAATCATATCCCGGCCGTACATCAGCATCAGGCGAATCAATTCTTTTTCATAGTTCGGGCGTTTTTTGGGTGCCTGAGGCTTTTTATTTGAGTCATTTCTCTCCTTATTATCCCTAATCTGCTTATTAAATCCAACGGTATGCGGATGGGGAGCCTGTGGTCGATGATCGCTGCTTTCCGAGGGTTCCTGCTGTTGACGTGCTTC
>CAYXVW010000042.1:11782-13861 GCA_964468695.1 uncultured Balneolaceae bacterium
CCCAATTCTTTAGCCTTTTGGATTTGATAGGTTAAAAAATCTTTTTCTTTCTCCTCTTTCATTTCCAAGAAAGAATCACCCCCGAACTGACGCACAAAAGAGTCTGGATCTTCGCCTTCGGGCAGTTCCAGGAGTTTTACATCCATACCTTCACGCAAGGCTATATTGATTCCCCTCTTCATGGCACGCTGGCCGGCCGAGTCGGAATCGTATATCATGGTAATGGTTTCGCCGTAGCGATGCAGCAACTTCATCTGCTGGGGAGTTAGTGAAGTTCCGCTGGATGCCACTACATTTTCGATACCATACTGTTGAAGTGATATAACATCGGTATATCCTTCTACCAGAATAACCTCATCGGATTTTCGAATTTCATTTTTGGCAAAATTAATTCCGTAAAGAACTTCACTTTTATTATAAACTTTGGTCTGGGGAGAATTAATATATTTAGCGGTCTTTTCATTCCCCAATACGCGTCCGGCATAGGCGATCACTTTGCCCGATGGATTAAATATGGGAAACATCAGCCTTCCCCGGAAGGCGTCGTAGTAGCCCTCTCCCCTGTTGCTCGGCTTTATCAATCCCGCTTCAAAAAGATATTCTTCATTTAATCCCGAATCCAAGGCCGCCCGGTAGAGTTGTTCCCCTCCCTCGGGTGCATAACCCAAACCGTATTTTTTGATAATCTTCCGATTGTATCCGCGTTTTTGCAGATAGTCACGGGCCTTTTGAGCTTCATCTGTCTCCATTAAGTGCCGGTAGAAGAAAACCCCTGCATATTTCAAGGCGTGGTAGATTCCTTCTCTCAGATTGTGCTCTTCGGTAAGCTCTTCGTCATCTTCTTCAGGCAGCGAAACCCCATAACGATCGGCCAGCGAACGCATGGCTTCAATAAAACCGACTCCCTCCATCTCCATAACAAAGTTAAATACATCTCCCGATTCTCCACATCCAAAACACTTATAGATGCCCAAATCTGGCGTTACGTGAAAAGAAGGTGTACGTTCGTCGTGAAAAGGACATAATCCTTTCCAGCTGCGCCCTGATCGCTTGAGTTTGACGTAGTCTTCGACTACCTCAACAATATCTGCGGCACCGCGCACTTCCTCTTTTTTTTCATCGGGAATCATTACTGCCATAACTCAGAAATAATAATGGAATTTCCGGTCATTATCATCCTATATATTCAGAATTTAAAATTGGACTACACGAATTCTAATACATTAAATCTATCTTTTTTATCCTCAGATAATACAAAATCAGAAGCCCTCTATCAGGTAATATTTTGAACTAAAATTCCGATTCCTTTCCGAATTTCTAATTCCCTTCTGATATCTTTGCCTATTCACTGTGATGTGGGTATATTCAGTCCGACACAACAGAACCGTTTAATTTAACAGAATAGTTCATGAGCGTACTTGTTGGTAACGATACTCGATTAGTTGTACAGGGAATTACAGGCAGTGAAGGTAGTTTCCATACTGAACAAATGATAGAATACGGCACGAATGTGGTAGCGGGAGTTACGCCCGGTAAAGGCGGACAAGAACATTTGGGACTTCCGGTTTACAATACGGTAGCAGATGCTGTAGATAAAGAACAAGCAAATACTTCCGTAATTTTTGTACCGCCGGCCTTTGCAGGCGATGCAATTTCCGAAGCCGCCTTTGCGGGGATTGAAGTAATTATATGTATTACGGAAGGCATTCCCGTTAAAGATATGGTTGTTGCCAAGCAAGTAGTGGAAAGTCATGGAGCTACGCTCATTGGCCCCAACTGCCCAGGAGTAATAACTCCGGGTGAAGCAAAGATAGGTATTATGCCCGGAAATATTTTTACATCCGGCAAAGTGGGACTCATTTCGAGATCCGGGACGCTTACCTATGAAGCAGTCGATCAGTTGACCAAAGCCGGACTTGGACAAAGTACCGCTATTGGCATAGGCGGTGACCCTGTTATCGGAACCACCCATACTGACGCCGTTAAGCTTTTCCAGGACGATGACGATACGGCAGCAATCGTACTCATCGGCGAAATTGGAGGGACTGCTGAAGAAGAAGCCGCCGCTTATATCAAAGA
>CAYXVW010000043.1:0-13820 GCA_964468695.1 uncultured Balneolaceae bacterium
GATGGAGTTTGCCAAGAAACATAAGCCTGAATTTTTAGAATATTTCGAATCGTATAAAAACAGTCACCATATAACAGTAAAAGACAGCTTATTGCAAAACGGGACTTTACTTGAGCTTTACCAATATATAAATACCGAAGAAAGTGTGAAGAAGTATCATGAACCTTATGTTCGGTCATTATCATTGGCAGAAGGCAGTTCTTATGTCGGAGCTGATGTGACAGCTGATTACCACCGAAGAAACCTGCGTATTTTTGCTAACTTGTTGAAAATTGCCGAACCGGGTGATCGCATTTTCATGATGTTTGGTGCCGGCCATTCTCCCTTTATACGTCCGCTACTCAATGATTCCCCACGTATCGAATTCGTTGATCCGATGGACTATTTGCGATAGGGTTTCATCTTTACAGGACACATTGATAATAATCCATTAGAAAATAGGTACAGGTAGGGAGTTCTCCCGGTTATGAAACTCTATTTCTTAATATCTGGATACGTAGATCAGCTATATAACCTTATAACTATTCCTCCTGTTGGGTTCTCCTGATCTTAGCTCCAACATTGGTAAGCTTTTGCTCTAGATCCTCATAGCCACGGTCGAGGTGATAGATGCGCAAAACATCGGTTTTACCTTCGGCCACCATTCCAGCAAGGACCAGACTTACACTTGCACGAAGATCGGTGCTCATCACTGACGCCCCTTTAAGAGGAGTTTTTCCTTCAATATGGACTGTATTTTCTTCTACCTCCATATTAGCTCCCAAACGGGTAATTTCCGGTACATAACTAAAACGATCGTAATAGATGGTGTCGGTGACCGAAGATTTGCCTTCTGCCTGGGTCATCATAGTTGCCCATTGGGCCTGAAGGTCTGTTGGAAAGCCAGGATATATTTCTGTTTTTATGGAGGTAGGATTTAGCTTCTCGGGGGCTTTAACGTAGACCGTATCTTCTCCTATTTCAACCTCTGCTCCGACTTTGCGAAAAGTATCCGGAAACTCTCCGAGATCATCTACGTCTACATTCGTGAGGGTTACCTCCGATTCCGGGTGCATAGCCGCAGCAATCATAAAGGTTCCAGTTTCAATACGGTCGGCTGCATTTCGGGTTGAAATCCCATTGAGGCTGTCAACGGCCCGTACCGTAAGAGTGCTGGTGCCAATTCCTTCAATATCGGCCCCCATTTCAACCAAACGCTTACAGAGCAATACCACATCAGGCTCTTTTGCGGCGTTTTTAATCGTAAATTCCTTCGCCCGTAATACAGAAGCCAGAACCAGATTTATGGTAGCTCCCACACTGCTGGGTTCCAGCTTAAAGGTGCCCCCCTTCATTATTTTAGGAGCACGGGCAATAACATAGCCCTCTTCCAGTTTTATATTGGCTCCCATTTCACGCATTCCTCCCAAATGCAGGTCAACCGGTCGGGGGCCCCATGCACAGCCTCCCGGCAGAGAAACTTTCGCCTGGCCAAATTTACCCAGTAGAGCCCCCAACATATAGAATGATGCCCGCATTTTGCGAACTAGCTCATAAGGAGCTTCGAGATGGGCCAGATTTGCCGGATCGATGGTAAGCGTACCTTCCTCTTCATCAAAGTTTACATGTGTTCCCGTGACGCGAATAACATTGTTGAAAGTATAGATATCGCGAAGTTTGGGCACATTTTTGATGGTAGTGGGAGAATCACCTAAAATGGCTGCTGCCATCAGGGGAAGTGCCGCATTTTTTGAGCCGCTTATTGGTATTGTTCCTTTGAGAGGGGTAGGTCCTTCTATAATAAATTTATCCACTTGCTTCTATTTCTAAAATTAGTGCATTTTTATCTAATGAATCCCCTTCTGCGGCGGCAATCGTGCTTACCACACCGCTGATGGGGGCTTTTAATTCGTTTTCCATCTTCATGGCCTCAAGTACCGCCACGGGCTCACCCAGTTCTACTTCATCGCCTTCTTTAACCAAGATCTCAAGAATTTTTCCGGGCATGGGAGCATTAAGTGCTCCTTCCCCGATCTCAGCTGCCGTTTTAAATCCAAGCCGGTCGAGCAGTAGATCCTGTTCATCACGAATTTCGACCGAACACCAGCGTCCGTTCAGGGTAAAAGTAACGGTATGTTTTTCATATTCTACATTATCGATCTTATACAATTTTGTTCCCATACGAAGCAGATAGCGCCCGTTTTTTTGCTGGAAATGATAGGGGCGAGTCTCCTCATTATCAAACAGGACTTCAGAGGAATCTTCGAGAAGTTCTAATTCAATATTCTCTCCGCGGACAATTGCTTCAAACTTCATGTATCAGTTGGATTTTATTTCAGAAAGTCCCTTGCTGGTTGCGCGAAAAGTGAAATCCTGCAGATTATCGGCATCATAAAAAGCAGTCAGCGCAATTTTATTATTGTCTCGTTCGTAGGCTTCAATAAATCCATAGCTTAGCAGGTTAATGAGGTCATCGCGGAGCTCTCCATAAAGATGCCCTGTTTCTTCAAGCACTACCTGGAAACGTTCAGGGAAGATGAGTTTCTCAAGAACTTTTTGTTCGGATTCGGTAATTTTTCGCTTACCCATGCAACAGTTGTTCAGATTCAAAACGGAAAGATAGGAGGAGCTCAGCTATTTAACAACTCATTGTCCGCCTACTTGCACATCACCATAACTGATTAAATTATCCCGTCCATCATAAATGAGAATGCGATAGACGTTGGATGTAGACACTCCGGAATTATTGGCAAAATATCCGCTGTTTAAAAGGTAAGAGTCCTGAATTGACAGATTGGTTTCTTCCTTAAGAAAGATCATATTTTGATCAACGGCGTTTGGATCAATTGCATAGAAAGCCAACAGGTCTACTGTTTCGGTATAAGGAATTTCAATATCTATACGAAAATTCTGATCGAATTGTACTGGATTAGGATAGGCACCACATTGGATTGTAATAAGTCCTGAAAAGTCAGGGCTGACCCGCCAATCATTTTGATCTGTTTCTCCACCTTCTGTCTGTTTGCAGTGTTCAGTCATTTCTGTAATGCCCGTAAAAGGCGGATTGAGCGCTTCTTCTTCGAATTGCTGTTGCTCGTCGCTTTTGGAACAGCCAAGAAGAAGTAAAGAACTGCAAAAGAGCAGAGCATGTATCAATAATGAATTGATGAACGATTTGTGCATGGAATACCTTCAATAATATTTCTAATTCTGGTTAATAATATCGAACTTTGGCTCCTTATTTAAAAATGAATCTTCAAGAAAGGTGCCCCATTGATACAAACGTTTAAACATCTATTGTTATGTTTTTTGGTTCTGGTGATAGCTATTCTGGGCAGGGCAGAGGCGCAACAATCATCCGTAAGTTACGAACATCCCGAGCGACCTCCATCCCTGCAGGAACTGTTGGAGTGGAAAGAGAAATTTACTTACGAGGTTCGGTACAGCTTTTTTAAGGTAGGAGAAGTAGAGACTGAAATTGTGCGGGATACCACTTATGAAGGAAATCGGCTATGGTGGCTGCGTACCGTTATCACATCCAATTCTTCCATTCCTTTCGTAGGAGAGGAAGAAAATCATTACAACACCTTTTTTGTTGAAACAGATACCCTGCCGCATACCCGCCTTTACTGGCGTGACAATGTAGACGAGGAAGAATATAATGCCGAACGTTTTATTTTTAATTATGAGCAGGAAAAAGTATTTCTCTCGGAAAATGGAGAACCTACCGATACCCTGGAATTGACAGAGCCCTCTACATCAGGGCAGTTGATTTTCGTGTATAGCCGTTTGTTTGCCGGCACTGAAAAGACGTATAGTTTGCCGGTATATCTGGAAGGAGAAAAGGGGTATATAGATGTGATTAATAGCCGAAAAACTGAAATGCGGGAATACAAAGCCTTTCCTGAAGCAGTGACGACCTATTTTACCGAGGGCGATGCGAATATTGAAGGACCTTTTGGCTTCAGCGGAGAATTTAAGGCTTGGTTTCGGGCGGATGATCTTCGCCTGCCACTTGAAGCTCATGCCAAAGTTTGGCTGGGTAATGTAAAAGTAAAACTTATAGATTATAAAAAAGAACGGAGATAGAGATAGAAATGAAGATACAGTTTAAAAAACTACCTCATGCAAAAGATTTACCTCTTCCATCATATGAATCAAAATATGCGGCCGGAATGGATATAAGGGCTGCTCTAAAAGAGCCTGTCACATTAAAACCCGGAGAACGGGCACTTATTCCAACGGGCTTAAAGATGGCGATGCCGAAGGGGTATGAGGCCCAAATGCGTCCCCGCAGCGGATTGGCATACAGAAATGGGATCACTATGCTGAATACCCCGGGGACTATAGATGCCGATTATCGCGGGGAACTAAAGATGCTTGCTGTTAATTTAGGCGAGGATGAGTTCGAAATTAATCACGGAGATCGTATTGCTCAGATGATTATTGCACCGGTTATACAAGCCGAGGTACACGAGGTCGAAGACCTGTCCGATACGGAGCGAGGTGACGGTGGATTCGGCAGTACAGGAGTAAAATAGTAATTAGTTAATGGTTATTCGTTGGATTGCCAAATAACCAATAACAAGTAACAAATAACCAAGGTCTTGTTCGATAAAATACGTCCATATATCGATCTGGTTGCCTACAATCAAAACTATCGCCGGTTGTGGCTCAGCCAAATTGTATCCAATTTTGGTGACTGGTTCGGTATTCTGGCCGTGTACGCCCTTATTACTCGTTACTCCGATTCCGAGTTTTTACTGGGTCTGATCATCATTGTCAAGATGATGAGCCTGGCTAGTTTTTCACCTTTTGCCGGCTACATTACCGATCGTTTTAACCGGCGCCGCATAATGATTGCTTGTGACCTGCTCCGCGCAGTTATAGTAGCTTGCCTTTTGTTGGTGGTTTCCTACGAAACCCTTTGGCTGGCTTATGTACTTACCGCATTGCAGATGATGCTCTCCGCAGTCTTTGAGCCGGCCAAAACTTCTTCCATTCCAAATGTAACCACCAAAGAGGAACTGGTGGATGCCAATGTGTTATCGGCCGCCAGCTGGAGTATTATTTTTACTGTCGGAATGGGGCTTGGAGGATTGGCTACCGCCTGGTTGGGTACTGACCTTGTTTTTATTATTGATGCGGGTACGTATGTCCTCTCTTCCTGGTTTATTTATCGGGCGGTTATTCCACAGGATGAAATGTCCGATGCTGAGCGGAAACGAACCCGCAACCCGCTTATAGGCATTAAAGAAGGCTTCCGGTATTTACAGGACAATCACCAGGTTTTACGTCCTACCTTGGCTAAAGGATGTTTTACTATGTTTCTGGGCGCACTTACCTACATGCTGATACTAGTTTCCGAAGAAGTACTAATGATGGGAAGTATCGGGATCGGATTACTTTATTCCGCCCGCGGAGTGGGGACCGGTATAGGTCCTGTTATCGGCCGCCGGATATTTAGCGACGAACAGGATTGGGTACGGGCGATGGGCTATTGTATGATTTTCGGAGGATTAATGTATATGGTGGTTGGCTTGACAACCAGTTTAATAGTTATGCTTCTTTTTGTCTTTATCGCCCATGCCGCCTCTGGTGCCAACTGGGTAATGAGTACCGTTTTACTACAGCGACGTACCCCCGACACATTTCGGGGTAGAGTTTTCAGTACGGAATGGCTGCTGTTTACGCTGGCCCAATCTGTTTCTGTTATGGTGTCATCGTGGATTTTAGAAAATGACTGGTTGACAATACAGCAGACGATGATTGTTTTTGCCCTTCTTTTAAGTATAACAGGCATTATTTGGCATACTACCATAACTCAAGAGGAGCAGGCTTTTCAGGAAGAATGCGGGGAAAAATTAACGGCAGCTCATGTCGCAGAATGAGGTTGTCAGGCATAGTTGCCGAATGTTTGAATAGCCTATCGGTAATTTTATTTACACCTGTATTTTGCTGTTTTAGTTTGGATATATATAAAATTATCGGATATTAAAGCTGCTTCAGGGTATTTTAAAGTATGTTTATATAGGTACAAAGATACATCAGGCTCATATCAAAAAAAATTATGGGGTTTACCACTATCAGGATGTTCGAAGTTAGGAATACTATGGAAGATGAAGAGTTATTCCATTATTGGCACAAGCATTATCGCAGTGAGTCTCATCAGCATATTCCCAAGGGATTAAAGCTAGTAAAGCGCAGCTTTTCTCTGAACTATCTCACCATATAACTTCTTAATCCTGAAATATTATGTCAGATTCAAACGATTCTGCCGCACAGCGTTTGGAAGAACATAAACAGGCACTGGCGCAGATCATGACAGACCTCCAATTCGAAAACCATCCCGAGTTGGTAGAGAAATATGGTGATAAAGGAAAAGAGAAATGCTACGAAGATGCAATTTATCACATTAATTATTTAAGTCAGGCTATTCGTGTAGACAGTCAAAAAATATTTAATAGTTATTTGGATTGGGCCCGTAGGATGCTTAAAGAACGAGGTATAGGTGTAAATGATCTGATGGATAACATGAGGTTTTTGAAAAAGGCTATCCATCAAAAGATTTCCGGAGATGAAGCTTCTGAGCTAATTACTTATATCGATCGGGGACTGGCCGTTTTGCAGGATGAGGAGGTAAAAGAGCAATCATTTTTTCAACCTGGTGATCCATTAGTGGAAGAAGCCCAAACTTATCTCGACTTTTTGTTAGCCGGTAAGCGTAAAGAAGCCGGTGAGCTTATTGATAAGTTGGTTGGGGATGGTGTACCCATAAAGGATATTTATGAACATATCTTCCAAAAGAGTCAGTATGAAGTGGGAGCGCTTTGGGAGTCCAACAAAATTAGCGTGGCCCATGAACATTATTGTACGGCAGCTACCCAACTTATTATGTCGCAGTTATACCCCAGAATATTTTCAACAGATAAGAAAGGATACAAGCTGGTAGCCTGTTCAGTGGCCGATGAACTGCATGAAATAGGTATTCGTATGGTGGCTGACTTTTTTGAAATGGAAGGCTGGGATACCTATTATATGGGTGCCAATATGCCCTCCGATAATTTGGTCAGTGCTGTAAAGGATTATGAGGCCGATGTGTTGGCTGTTTCGGTTACTATGCCGCTTCATCTCGAGAAAGCCGGCAAACTGATTAAAACTATACGATCCGATTCGGAAATTAATGATCTCAATATACTGGTAGGCGGATATCCATTTCTCATAGAACCTGAACTGTGGAAAAAGCTGGGAGCTGACGGGTCTGCGGCTTCTGCAAAAGAAGCTATCAAACTTGCAACAAAATTATCTACCCAAAAGTCATGAAACACATAGCCAAAGGAATCGCTTTTCTTTTAGACGAAACAGATTTGATTAAAAAAGTCATACAGGATAGCATGGCTTTTTTCGAAGATGAGGATCCACATGGGACTCCGCTTACCGACTATTTGCATGATGATAGTGTTCAAAAAAGCTTTGAACTTATTTACAGGATCAAAAAAGAAGGTGCTGCGTTTGACTGGGAGATGCATACCAGGGTAGATGGAGAAAACCATTTCCTTACGTTTTCTGGTATTAAAATTGACAACGGTATTATTATGGTTGGGACTACCAGCTCGGAAGACACCGAAACGTTTTTAAATGGACTAATGGAGATGAATAATGAGCAGCTGAATAAGCTACGTTTTTTTATAAAGAAGAAAGGAGACCAAGAATTTAAAGTTGGAAATGATTTTGCGATGTATAACAATATGTCCAGCCTTAATAATGAACTGGCCAATACGAAGCGAAAACTGATCAAAAAGACAACAGAGCTGGAACGTACCAATAAGCTAAAAGATCAAATGCTGGGAATGGCCGCCCATGACCTGCGCAATCCCCTGTCAGTTATTCAAAATTATGCTGATTTTTTGATGGAGGATATACAAAAAGGAAGTGTTGGAAAAGAACAATATGAGCTGGCGAAAGAGATCAAAGAATCCAGTGAATATATGGTACAGATCGTGGAGGGCATGTTAGATATATCGGCGATAGAAAGCGGAAGCGTTTCGCTTGACAGGGAAGAGGTTGATTTGCACAGGCTCATTCAACGGGCGGTATCTCTCAATCGTCCCTCAGCGGAAAAGAAAAATATCCGCTTAGACATTAATCTGTGTGATGAGCCTTGTGTTAAGTCGATTGATTATCACAAATTTCAGCAAGTACTGAATAATTTGATTAGTAATGCTATTAAATACTCGGAAGCGAATACGACTGCCACTGTTGGGGTAGAAAAAGATGAAAAAGAACTAATTATCTACGTAGCTGATGAGGGACAGGGAATACCGGAGGAAGATCGGGATAAATTGTTTCAACCCTTCGCTAAAATTGATGTAGAGGCGACTGCCGGTGAAAAGAGTACGGGTCTGGGATTGGCTATTACTAAAAAAATCGTAGAAACCCACGGCGGCAGCATAGATGTAGAAACAAAGATAGGTGAAGGAACCACTTTTTACGTACACCTTCCTGCCTAATTTTTAAGAATCGGTTCTTTTTTTATTGGAGAAGTTTGCTGGATGTGGATGTTAAAAAGAAAAAATGCTATTTCTGCATTTGGTGTATATAATCCAACCAAAGGTTGCCGTTACAAGAACAAAACGCCTCAACAATCTGTACGAGAATACCTATAAGTGAATAATTTAAACGGCATCGTTGCGCAAAATAACATATGTGAAATAGAAAATAACATAGGTTAATTTATAATATGACATATGTTATTTAACAATACTGACGGTATCGAATATTAAAAGCATAACCAGTACCGGAAAGAACAGTGCTGGTCTTTCTCCGTCAGGTACGAAAGAGGCGCCAGCAACGGCTATTTCCATATACGGCACTGTATTATGGGATTACAGTGGTTATTTCCTGATGGAGTCCTGAGAACATTACACTTTTATATTTGCCACCGGGAAACTACCGGAAGAAATAGACGATGAGAACAATAATAAAACAGACGAGCGCTCCATAAAACTGATAGCTTCGGTACCATGGATTTTTTTTGCTCAGCGATAGCGTTCCGGTCAGCGAAAGCTGCCACACGCTATCCGGTATGCTATGCTTTTCTTTATTTTTAGTAAAAGTGCTGGTGATTATCATTACGGCTGAGCTGAAAATGAATATAATAGTAGCGGAATAGAGATAATGAATAGGAGGTATAAAATGATAAATGTAGTTATTGATCATTAAAAATATCCCCATCAATCCTCCTAAGATTAAGGAATAGAAAGAGCTGTTTGCAGTAGCCTTACTCCAAAATAAGCCAAATATAAAACACGTCACTACTGGTGGACTGATATAAGACAGCACCGCCTGGAAGTATTCCCAGAGCGTTGGGAATTGATTTATAAAGGGAGCCCACAATGACGCAACAAAAACGGCTAAAAGAATAAATACTTTTCCCACCTTTATCAGGTGTTTCTGGCTGCTTCCGGGACGAACTTTTTTATAGAGATCCAGTGTGGCAATACTTGAAGCCGCTGTAAGCGCAGAATCGATACTGGACATCAGGGCCGCAACAAAACCCGTTAAAACAATCCCCAGGATCCCAGCGGGTAGAAAGTCGAGCATCAGCTCTGGAAATATAAGGTTGGGATTTGCCAGGTCCGGATAAATAATACGTCCAAGTGTAGCAGGGAGGACAATGATAAATAACAGGGGCAGCTTAAGAGCTGCTGCAAAAATTACTCCTTTACGTCCGGCTTCAATAGATTTGGCACCGAGTACGCGTTGAACCATATATTGGTTTGAACAGGCAAAGTAGAAGCCAAGTATAGGCAAGCTAATCAAAAGGGTAGGCCAGGGGATGACCTCATCATCCAATGGACGGATAAGACTGAGGAATTCAGGGCCAATCTGTTGTTGGATTTCACTCCATGAACCGACCTCATTATATACAATGGCAGCAACCGCTATAGAGCCGAATGTAAGGAGAATAGCCTGAATACTATCGGTTATTACAACGGCGCGAAGCCCTCCGGCTACCGTGTACAAGCCGGAAACAACAGCCATTCCTATAATAAAAACATAAAGGTCGATTTCCGGGAAAATACCTTTGAGAAAAAGACTGCTGGCATACAATGAGCCCGCGATATCAATAAATACATTGATGGCTATTGAAATAAATGAAAAGTAGGTGCGGGATCGGGAATCATACCGTCGTTCTAAGAATTCAGGCATGGTAATAAGCTGATGCCTGAGATAATAGGGCACAATAAAAATGGCAAAAAGTACAAGGATAACGGACCCTGTCCACTCGTAATTAAAAACAGAAATGCCGGTTTCATAGCCACTACCGGCCAAGCCGATAATACTACTGATGGAGATATTGGTGGCATAAAGAGATAGCCCAATCACCGGCCAGCTTAGGGTATGGTCAGCTAAGAAGAAATCATCCGTCGTATTATGAGTCTGGGCTTCCTGAAATCCCCTCCAGGTTATAAACAGGAGATATAATACAATGATTGTAAGATCTAGAGCTGACAATATTAAATGCTTTAAGCCTAATTAGAAACAGAAAGGGAGCCTGAATTTTAATTTCATAAAAAGCAACCTTACGAAAAGCCATTGTCAAATGAAAGTCTGAGCCAGACTTTGCTCAAATTCCGGCTTTTTATTCAGGATTACTTTATTCGCTTAATTTTTTTGTCATGAGGAATCACGTTCGATAATCGTAACCGGAACAAAACTCAACATATTATCACTTTGTTTGGGATTGGAGAGCTTTTCCCGAAGTAATTTCATGGTCGCGTCTCCCAGCTTCGTATAACTGGTTCTGATTGAAGACATGGTCGGCCTGTTGTGCCGGGATACCGGTAAGTCATCATAGCCAATAACGGCAACATCAGACGGGAAACGATAATTTTTTGAAATGGCTGCTTCCATAAATCCATTGCACATGTCGTCGTTACTGGCAAAAACAGCTGTGGGCTTTTCTGAAAGGGAATGATAGGCCTCGAATGCATCATGTCCGGATTCAAAAGTAAAATCGCCCTCATGCGACCAGGTCAGTTTCATAGTCTCATGCTGATGGATATAATCGGCAAAACCATTGTATCTGAATCGCGATTCGGCCCGTTCGAAAGGTCCCTTTATAATGCCTACTTGTTTATGCCCCTTTTCTTCAAAATGAATAGCGGCAAGATGGCCTCCGCTATAGCTATCAAACGTAATCGTCGCAAAAACGGGATTTTCGATAAGTGCATTTGAAACTATTGGAAAGTTTGAGGGAATGAGATCTTCTAAAACCTTGTAGTCCCGGCGCTTATACTCCGGTAGAAAAAGAATGGCCCCATCATAATAATTCGTAGTGATTTCCCGAATTATTTTTGGTGTCTCTTCTTTAGGGTCCCTGATACCCGTCAGAAATAGACGGATATTATTTTCGTGTGCTCCCTGGTTAAGTCCATTAAAAAAGGAAGTATAGAATTCGCCTTCGTGAAAACCAGAAGCTATGAGAGCTACATTTAGTAGACGAGTTGAAGTTTGGGCATTTCTTACCTTGGGTGTTTGGTAATCAAATTTTTGGGCACTCTCTAAAATCTCATTCTTTGTGCTGGCGCTTATTTTATTGGATCCGTTTAATACACGGGAAACGGTGGATACAGAATATCCCGTATCGTTAGCAATGTCTTTGAGAGTTACTTTCATGTTAAAGGGTTATTCAGAATTCACACTAAACTAATTCTACCGTTTTAGTTTTCAAAAATAAAATAGTGCAAAGAATAACGGGACTTTGTTGCTAGCAATCTGGAACAATTTAATGCAAAATTGCTATAAATTTTAATTAATCAGGTCATTTTCCCAAAAGTATCAAGCCCTTATTCCCCTTTTATGTACTATGAAGGGTTAATAGTAAACGAATTTATGCAATTTTATGCAATAAAATAATAAAATTTCATTTAATATTGATTTATTTGCATGAAGATGTTAACCTGTAATAGATGATATTTTCCAAAGTTTATTAAATAGTTCTCACTAATTTCTTGGGGATTTTGTTATGATGATTAAGGATATAGTTTCAAGGAGCCTTTCAAGTCTAGTCCTACTTCTTCTCTTTTGCGGTGTGGCTTATGGCCAACAGACAGTTGAAGGAACGGTGACTTCTGCAGATGACGGAGAACCGCTTCCAGGGGTGAATATAACAGTACAAGGTACAACTATAGGTACAACCACAGATACGAATGGGAATTACAGCATAAATGTGCCGGATACCAGCAATGTTTTGGTATTCTCTTTTGTGGGCTTTGCCACGCAAGAGATAGAGATTAACGGACGCAGTCAAATAGATGTCGCGCTTCAAACCCAGGTTTATAGTGGGGAGGACCTTGTAGTTGTTGGATACGGTTCTCAGAGGGAAGCAGATCTTACCGGATCGATTAAACGTGTTGGTGCTGATGAAGTGACAAAGCAGCCTTCATTGACCGCAATGGAGTCGTTGCAGGGTAAGGTTAGCGGGGTTAATATCATTAATAGTGATGCCCCTGGTGGTACCCCTTCTGTTATTCTCAGGGGGCTCGGCACCGCACTTGGAGGAAGAGATCCGCTCTATGTTGTTGATGGGATGCCGGTTGATGATATTAACAACATCAGTCCCTCTGATATTGAGAGTATTGATGTTCTCAAAGATGCTTCATCCGCGTCCATTTATGGATTGCGAGCTGCAAATGGGGTTATTATTGTGACTACAAAAGATGGACAGGAGGGAGCACCTCAGTTTAATGTCGAGTCATATTCCGGCTATACCTCTGTTCTAAACCAGGTAGAGATGGCCAATGCCCAGGAATACATCACCTATTTTAATGAGGAAAATGCAGCTGTCGGAGGATTCCAATTGAGCAGCAACCAGCAGTATGATACGGACTGGTATGATGAGCTTATAAATATGGGATACGTTATTAATAATAAGATTTCGGTGGCGGGTGGAAGAGAAAATGTTAACTATTTTTTGAGTTATAACATAAATCAGGAAAAAGGTCTTCTGGAAGACCAGAAATTTTGGCGGCAAACCATCCGGAATAATAATGAGTACCGGCTTTTTGATGACTTTATGACTGTTGATCAGAATTTAAGTATCTCTTTTACGCAGGAAAATCCACAGCCTTTTGGAGCATTTAATACGGCTTATCGTCAATCGCCGTTGGTACCAACCTTTTATCCCAATGGAAGATATGGGCAGCCCTTTGTTAATGAAACAACCGGCGAAGTAACCTACCAGGGAAGTGCCGGCGATCAAATCGGTCGGTTAAATACTCATGGGAATCCATTGACTGCAATTGATTTTAATAATCAAAAAAACAATACCCTGACGTTACAGGGAAGTATGTCAGCTGATTTGAACTTAACTGATTACCTGACCTTTACTTCTCGTTTTGGGGCAACCCGATTTTATAGTGATAATCGCTCCTTCAATCCCATTGAACAACGATGGATTGCAGCAGATCCAACCAGGACCTCAGAGCAGTACCAGTTAAATAAAGAAGCAAATCCCGGTGTTACGGATTGGGCAGACAATTCGCTTTTTGTAGAAAATACACAAACCTTCCGCTGGAACTGGGATAATTTCCTGACATTTGAGCAGAACTATGATGTGCATGATGTGGAAGTAACGCTTGGAATGTCCAGTGAAAAATTTGGGATCGGTAAAACGTTTAGTGGTAATGCCTATGATGTTCCGGAAAAAGAGCAGTACTGGAATCTGGATTTAGCTTCAGATGGCTATGAAAAAGTGGTAAATCATACGAACTATACACCCAATACGCTCTTATCTTACTTTGGTCGTGTACAGTATAATTATGATCAACGATACT
>CAYXVW010000044.1:0-13577 GCA_964468695.1 uncultured Balneolaceae bacterium
TTATGAGGAAATTGATTGGCCTGATGATTACTGGCCCGAATCGTCGAGTCCCGAAAACGAAGCGGAAATGGAAAAGGCGATTCAGGCAGTACACGAGGGTATTGAAGAGATGCGTAAACTGATCGAAGATCCGGAAAATGACATGCAACAGCCTTTCCCTCATGGAGACGGACAAACACTATTTCGGGAAGCAATGCTCATTATTGACCATAGTGCCTACCATATCGGACAAATAGTGCAGATTCGTCGCATGCTTGGCAGCTGGTGAAACAAACGCTCAAAATATTTTACTTTAAGAAAGCTCATATGCAGCAGATGAATACACATATGATATGAAAGATTTATTACGGTTTTTGCGGGATGCGCGTATAGGATATTTGTTTTTTACGGCGCTCATTATTTTAGGGGTGATATATGGGGCATTTGAGATTATTGATCAGACATTGCTGTCTGATACTCCACAAGATACCATGCGGTGGCTTTATTTCAGCAGAGGTATTATTGTTTCTCTAGTTTTAATGGTTTGGGCAGCCTGGACGGTTTATAACTATCGGGCATACTATGAAGACCAGCTTGAGGCTACTAAACTACGGTACAGTGATATTATTGAACACTCCGCCGAAGCAATTATTTCTCTTGACAATAACGGGGTGATAGGTTCCTGGAATCGCGGTGCTGAAAAAATGCTGGGATGGAACCGGGATGAAATGATCGGAAGTCCAATCGAAAAAATAGTACCGCCAGAACTGATTGAACAAGATGAGCTTGAGGAAATAAGCTCGATCATGGAATCGCAGGGTTATGTACAGAATTATGAAACTGAAAGATTAACTAAAAGCGGGGAGAAGAAGCTGGTAAACCTAACGGAATCGTTTGTCCGCGATCAGAATAATGAGGTTGTAGGACATTCGCAGATTTTGCGGGATTTAACGGATATAAAGATGCGACAAGAGCAAATCCAGCAGTCCGAGAGGCTGGCAACGGTGGGACATATGGCCGCAGGAGTCGCCCATGAGGTTGGAAATCCCCTTACCGCTATTTCTTCGCTCATACAGGTATGTCAGCGGAAAACCGATGATGAGTTTATACAGAACCAGCTGAAAAAAGTCCGGGAGCATATCCAGCGTATTAATAAAATAGTGCGTGAGCTGGTGGATTTTTCCCGACCGTCCAATAAAAAAACGGAGCATGCACAGATAAACGATATTATCCAGTCGGCGGTGGGACTCTTAAAGCACGATGCACGTTGCCGGGATGTTTCCTTTGAGCTTAACCTGGATAGTCTGCCCGCTATTTCCTGCGTGCCCGATCAGATCCACCAGGTAGTAGTAAACCTGTTGCTTAACGCGGTGGACGCAATGAAAGAGGTCGCTGATCCGAAAGTAACGATATCCACAGAAAGCCAGGATGATTATATTAAGATAACCGTTTCCGATGTAGGGAAGGGGATCAAAGAAGAGTATCAATCCAGAATTTTTGAGCCCTTTTTTACGACCAAAGAAGTGGGAAGCGGAACGGGTTTGGGATTATCCGTAAGTCATGGGATAATTACTCAGATGGATGGTTCAATTTGGGTGGATTCCGAGGAAGACAAAGGAACAACATTTACGATAAAATTACCGATTTCAAAACGATAAACTATGACAGGATCAATATTAGTGGCCGATGACGAATCGGGTATACGTGAATCTCTTACCATTGTATTAGAAGATGAGGGATATAATTGTACCGCAGTTAAGGATGGTCAAGAGGCGATAGAAGCCATAGATGGGCACAGTTTTGATATTATTATTACTGATCTGAAAATGCCGAAAACCGATGGGCTCGGGGTACTGGAGCATGCTCTGCAGCACTCTTCCAATACGCTTACGATAATTATTACGGCTCATGGAACTATTGAAACGGCCATCGAGGCGCTACGAAAGGGAGCTGCTGACTATATCTTGAAACCTCTCGATTTTGATGAGGTGCTTATCCGTATAGAGAACCTGCTGGAGCATAAAAATCTGATTCAGGAAAATAAATATCTGCGTGAACAGATCGACCAAGAGTATAATTTCAATCATATTATTGGTGAAAGCGAGGCCATGAAGAAGGTCTATAAAATGGTAGAGCGGGTAAGCAAGGCCACCAGCAACGTACTGATAACGGGAGACAGCGGAACGGGAAAAGAGCTTATCGCCCGAGCTATTCATTCTAACAGTGATCGCTCTAAAAAACCATTCCTGGCTATTAATTGCGGCGCTATTCCCGAGGATCTGATTGAATCAGAATTATTTGGCCACACAAAGGGAGCGTTTACGGGGGCCTCTTCTGATAAAGATGGTGTGTTTGTGGCAGCTCATGGCGGAACCGTATTTTTGGATGAAATTGCTGAAATTCCTCTTAATCTCCAGGTAAACTTATTGCGGGTGCTGCAGGAACGGGAAGTCAAGCCAGTGGGATCAAATAATCACGTCAGTTTTGATACGCGTATTATTTCTGCAACCAATAAAGACCTGGAAGCTGAAGTAGAGAAGGACAATTTCAGGGATGATTTGTACTATCGATTAAATGTAGTGGAAATACCACTCCCCCCCTTGGAACAGCGCCGAGAAGATATTCCGCTGTTAGCCCACCACTTTTTGCAAAAATATAACAAAGAGCTTAAGCGTAACCTTAAGGGCATTTCCAGCGAGGCGATGAGCGCTATGATGACGTATCAGTGGAAAGGTCAGGTGCGGGAACTCGAAAATATTATTGAACGAGCCGTTTTACTCAGTGATAACGATTACTTGCAGTTAGAGGATCTGCCGGGAGCTATTAGAAAATCAGTGGATTCGAGTGAGATAAATATAAAAATGGATAGTGAATCACTGGATGAGGCCGTACAGGTATTTGAAAAACATCACATTCAAAGCATGCTAAAACGAACGGAAGGTAATAAATCGGAAGCGGCGCGCTTGTTGGGGATCGATCCCTCTACCCTGTACAGAAAAATGGAACGCCTTGGATTATCGGAGTAGACCGGTTATGGTTAATTCCGAAAGTGCTTGGTCTTGGAGAGTAACCGTCACATCGAAATGAACCGTGAGTTCCTTTTTGGCCTTAATAAGGCCGAACATTTTGCTGGGAGGATCAATATTATAGGTATCCATATGCAGTTCTTTGACCCCTTTTACCCGGAATTTATTATTCTCTAGAACCCTGCCCTGAACTGTTACCGTAGTGGTATCTTTTACGCCGGCTATTTGCATGATGCCGTGCGTTTGAATGTTCATCCAGCCGTTATCGTGAGCCGCAGAAAGGGAATCGGAAGAGTTCTGATCAGATGAAATCGCTGAGGCATCAAGAAGCTGATAACTAATGGTGGGATGCTCAGGAGCTTTTAAAGCTTCATACATATCTCTGTTCATCCCGCTTTTACCGCAGTTGAGCGACTTAACGGGGAGGGTAACAGAAACCTGGACATCTCCCTCATTTGTAACGGCCGATTGGGGATTCGAACGATTAGTTATTTGCCCCTTGCCCGAAAGTTCTTCAGCATTACATTGGTAATCTACGGGGCCGGCAGAACCTTCAATCCACAACTGTCCGCCTTGCTCGATTGTAATCTCTCCCGGCATGGATTGCGCCCCGCTTGTCATGGGGAATACCAGGGAGATTGTTAGTAATATGAAGAATGAGAGTTTCAAAGTTTTATTGATTGATTTGTTAAATAAAGCGGGGCGCATTATCCGTCTGCGTTATTTATTGTACTGAGAAAAAGAGTTCAAAGTTTATAGTCACCATTTCACCACTTCTGACAGCACCAAACATAGCGGTAGGTGGATCAACATTGTAGTTGTTCATGTCAATTTCATAACTGCCGGTAAACTTAAAGGTACCGTCGTCTTGAATCGTTCCCTCGACCGGGAAACTGATTTCATTACTGGTACCGGCGACAGTGAGCGTTCCTGAAGTGTTGAGCATAAAGCCGGTATCAGATGTAGCTTCCGTCAATTCAGAAGATGACATTTTAAATGTGATAGTTGGATGGTCATCTTTTTTGAGGGCATCATATATTTTGCCATTCATACGCCCCTTTCCGCTTTCAAGTCCTTCTACAGGAATAGTAAGAGAAAGATCGGAAACCGGGTTTTGAAGGGAATCACCCTCTACAGCCGATTGGTCAAATGAGATGTTAAAGTCCATCTGTTCTACGTCAGCTGTCCAGTCATGAACATTCGAAGTCCCATCTATTTGCATAGTACTCTTTTCCAGTAGAGTAACGCTGTTTGATTGCGCAAATACATTACCTATAGCAACAGATAAGAACATAATTAAAGATGTAAGTAAATACTTCATAACAACCTCTTTTTAGATATTAAAAAACAATGAGTTATTTGATATAAGTAATAGTGCAATCATCATACCAAAACTTGAATTATCGAATATTTTTTTGTGAAAATAGATTGGTTTATACCGTCTGAGAAGGGATTTTGAGAATTATTTGGATATTAAAAAAGTACCCCTGATAGCTACATGCAGTTATGCAACGTAGTGCGTCAAAATTATTGCATTGCTGCAACTATTAAATAAATACTGGTGGCCTTTCGATTTATGAATTCCTTTTTATACTACTCCAAGCCATAATTATGTCCCCTCCGTAAAATTGGTCCGTTAATTGCATTAGTAATAGCAAGAGCTGTTCATCAGTACAATAGCAAACAATTAATTATCAATGCAATTACCTTCAATTTTAATACTCGACAAAGAAGAAGCCATCCGGGATTCTCTGCAGCTGCTACTTCAGGAAGAAGGGTATGACTGTTTTGTTCCCAAAGATGATGCGGACTCCAAAGAGTATTTGAATAGAGAAAATATTGATATTGTAATTGCATGCAGTCAATTCATTTTTAAATCCTCCCTCCTGTACGAGATTAAACAAGAATTCCCTTCTGCAAAAATCATTGCAATAAGTTCCTATTTGACCTACGAAACCTGTTACTTTGAGTTAATGGAACTGGCAGATGACTGTATCCTGGAGCCTATCGACTTCGATGAGCTGCTTGGCACCATAAAGAAACTGACTCTTCCTCTTGCCTGATAAAAATACAAAGAGATTAAAGCATATCTTTAAAAGTGGTCCTTTCTCCTTATACAGTCAGGTATTACCATAAAATAGTATAGTACATTAGAGGATTTGGAGATCGGTAAATTCGTAATCGGATATCTTGTAGAAAGAATTGTCTTGACTCACTTTCATTTGTGTTAAATTTTTAACTGTTGCTCGTATATTCTGAACCTTATTAACATTATCACCACTAACTTCAACAGTATATCCGATATCTCCCTTTTTATTTTTTGAAATCCAAGAATTCCCGGGACCACTACATACAGACTGTAGTTAGAGGTACATAAGAGTGACTATCAGAGATGTTAGTATTATGTAGGAATCAGGGACTAAGTAAACTATAATTTCTTTCAGCGGTTACTGATTTTGCGCTAATTTGAAATAGCATAGTTTGGAAGGGAAGCAACAGGAGCTTCAAGGATAAGATAATATCAGGTCCCAGTGTATTAATTAATCAAGGTTAGTGTCAGATGTAAAAACCTTAGAAAGGGGAAATATGATATAAAAAAACGGTGCCGCCATATCCTGACGACACCGTTGAGGGATTATATATTTGTTTAACCTTAGGGAATAGAGGCAAACAAAGAGATATTTATGTTTAGTTAGAAACTGATAACGGCTTCGAGCATAACGCCATCGAACTGGCCATCTTCATATAGGTCGGTAAATCCGTCATAGGATTGAGTGACATACTCAAGTTTTGCCAATACGTTTTTAGTCAGGAACCAGCCGCCGCCAATGTTTAAGCGATCGATATCAACATCTTGTCCCGTTGAAAGTTCTCCGCTAACGAGATTATAACGGCCACCTAAGTAAACGTTTTCGTTGGCTCCAAATCGATACAGTAACTCAGCGCCATATTGATTAAAAGTACGCGTGTCGGCTTCATCAATAGATTTTCCAGAAGAATTTTCGAATACACCGTAGAATTCAAACCCTTGGTATTTGATGAATGGGTTGATCATAATTGCTGTTACTTCGTTGCCGAATCCTGGATTAAAGCGGCCACTGCGGAAGCTGCCTTCCATTACATTATAGTAGCGCGACCCTGCACGATCTCCGGTGTAGAGATACATATATGGAGACTCGGGTGAATTATAGATAGATCCGGTAAGGCGGAAACGCAGATCTTCATTAATTTGAGAATCGTATCCCAGTTTCCCTACAATTGAAGGCTTGGCAGCAATATCTGTTTTTACAGTGCTTTGGTTCAGCTTACCATTTGTCAAGCCAATCATAGCCAAGAGTCCGTTGTTGGAATAATAAACTTCTCCCCCGACTTCGGTAGTGAAGGAATCCATGATATAGTTTCCTACGAATGGGTTATGGATGGCAAAAGCGTTATCCGTACGTCGGAAATGGTTATCACCATAGTTGATTTCCATGTGTCCTACTTTAATACGAACTTTGTCCATTAAGTCTGAAAGTAATCCTTCCTTAATGAAATCCAGTCGATCTATTTGCATGTATCCACTTTTTACATAGGCTTCGGTGTGGTGTTGCGAAGTTAAGTAAGTACGCAAATGCATACGTAAGCCTTCGGCCAAGGCTACATCCAAATCTAAGTTAGAGGTAGCCAGATTGAAGTTGGTTCCGAGTTCTGTTAAATCACCTGCAGCGTTATCGTGAGTCAGCCCCTGGAATTGAAGTGTGTTAGCTCCACCGATTCGTACATTCAGACCATCAAATTCAACATCGGTTTGGAATGGTGCCTCAAACTGGTTAAGTCCTCTTTGGTCGGGATAAGTATAGTATTGCAGATCCCGATCAAATTGGGCAAATGCGCTTCCGGCCATGAAAAAGAAACCGAGAACTAGTGTAGTGATATATTTTATGGAGAGCTTCATAATGATACTCCTTTTTTATTATTACTGTTGGTTGTTTAATAATGCTTATTAAAAAATGTTTGATCTTTCTTCGTTGAGTTTTATAGTGATACAATATCTATTCCAAAATGGTACCAGATAAGAAAAAATATTTATTAAGGGGGATAATGGAGCGCAAGGCCTGTTTTTTTTTGAAACTTTTCTGCCTGATAGATGATCAAAGGGCAGGAAGAAAAAAAGAGTTATTGCAATTGTGCAAGCATGGATATAGGAGTGATGCAATACTGCAATATGAGTATAGGCAGGGAATTGGTATTTAGAGAAACATGGTTTATTTAATATTAAACTATATTTATTCTATATTACATTGCACCATCTAACACTAACAAAAGAAAGGGGTTATTATGGATGCGTTATTAAAAGCAGGTCGTTATTTATATGCATTGCCAATGGGGGTTTTTGGATTATTTCACTTTATGAATGCAAGCCAGATGGCCGGTATGGTTCCCATTCCCGGCGGTGCATTTTGGGTTTATTTAACCGGGTTGGCCCTGCTGGCAGCCTGTATTAGTATTCTTATAGGTAAGAAGGCCCGGTTGGCATGTCTGCTACTTGGGGTGATGCTTCTTATTTTTATGTTAAGCATACACCTGCCTTCTGCAATGGGAGATGGAGGGTCATCAGCAATGACGATGCTGCTTAAAGATACAGCTCTGGCCGGAGGTGCATGGATTCTTGCCGGGCAGTTTGAAGACGAGACAAACCTGGCGCCCGAAGCCTAACACTTGAGTGAAACTTAGCGGAATAATTATATAGGGCCTGTTATTTAATATATACTGACAGGTCCTATTTTATTTTTGCTACTATCCCCTTGCTTTCTCCCAGGGACCATTTATAGCCAGCGTTATGCCGGAATGCTGGATGTTCATAAAGAGTGTTGAACCATCGGGCGAAAATACAGCCCCGGCCAATTCAGAATTAGATTTTGCATTGCGACCAAGCTTATAGACTTTTCCCTCCGGAGTAATGCCATTCAGGTCCTGTTTTTCGTCGGTATCTTCACAGACGATTAAATCACCCCAGGGAGCAACTGTCAGATTATCGGCATTTTCTATGATGGTGCTGTCCAGTGATTCTACAAAAAGTTCAAGAGTACCGGGGTTGTTTTCTTCATCAGGGGTGGCTTCATCCGGACTGGGCGTATACTTCCATATTTGCCCCAATTCTTCAGGTCCGCCATTTGTACAGGCAAAATAGATAGCATCATTTCCATACCACATGCCTTCTCCCCGGGCAAAACGAGCCGCACCATTATTGAATCCACGGTAGCGGAGATCGTCATCCGGACTGTCAACATCTTTTACATCAATCCATTCCGTCTGTAAGTTTTCCCCTGTTTCTACTGCTTGAGATTCCCAGTTGCGGGTATCCAAACTTGGACGTTCTTTGATGGCGAGAGCCTGGAGTTTACCTCCATCCAGTAATTTACCCGGGGTATTGGGAATAAACCGATACAGTAAGCCCTCAGAATCGTCCTCGGTGAGATAGATTACATCGCTATTGGGATCTACTGCTACGGCTTCGTGGTTAAAACGTCCCATATCTTTTATAGGAATGGGCTGGGCGCGGCCAATTTCAGCGGTGGCCGGTACCTCAAATACATAACCGTGTCGCTTGGCATAGACGTCATCAGGTTTGGTCACAATTTCTTCGCAGGTTAGCCAGCTGTTCCAGGGTGTCGGTCCTCCGGCGCAATTACGTAACGTTCCGGCTAAGCTCAAAAATTCACGAACAATCTGTTGATTCTCGGTATCGTAGACGATAGTTGTCGTACCTCCTTGTCCGGGATTGTTATCCTGACCGAGATCGTAGAATTCATCGGGACTTAGCTTGTCTGTTAGGGCAAAGTCTTCTCCAAAGGCACTTTCAGCGCCTCCTTTGGCGGGATTAACTTCGTGGTTGCGGATCAAAATGGTCAGCCCATCCGGACCCGGAAAGGTGGCCATCCCATCAGGGCGATGAGGTACAAACAACCCATCATCCATTTGATCCCCGAAATTAGAGATTATTTTGTAGTTAAATCCTTCCGGAAGGTCAAAGAGTCCATTAGGGTCGGATTGCAGAGCTCCAAAAGGGTCTGTTATCAGATTTTTGCTCTTTCGTTCCGAGGGAGCACAGCCACTGATAATTTGCAGCCCGGAAAATCCTAATGTAAGCGCCCCGGCCTGTTTTAAAAAATGTTTACGGGAGATAGACATAGCCAAGTTAATCCTAAGTTTTTATTAGAACATACGTAACAAAAGGTTTCGCAACCTTTTTGCTTATCAAAGTCTTTTAGGATAACAACTTTAAGGAGAAAATCCAGTTATGAGAATATTAATTTATAATTAAGCCTTTGCGGGACTCACACTTTCGTTACTGAACGGTATCCAGCTTTTACTGCGGACGCGGACAAGGAGTTGTTCGGTAGAGACGTATACGACCGGAATAAATACCAGCGTAATCAGGGTTGAGGCTGTAAGGCCTCCAATAACTACACGTGCCAGGGATGCCTGTATTTCGGCTCCCGCTCCTACTCCAAATGATAACGGTAATAATCCTAAGACTGTGGTAAGGGTAGTCATTAGTATAGGACGCAGGCGGAGCTTCCCGGAATAGATAACAGCTTCCCGGACGTTCATGCCGTGTTCTCTCCGCATCAGGTTAATATAATCTACCAGTACAATCGCATTATTTACCACAATACCAATGAGCATCACTATCCCCATCATGCTCTGCATATTGATGGTTGTGCCTGTAATAAGAAGTGTGGGGACGACCCCAATAACGGCAAGAGGTACTGAAAACATAACAACCAGCGGATCGAAGAAACGTTCAAACTGGGCTGCCATAACCATATAGATAAGTATCAGTGCCATAATTATGGAGAGCTGAAAATCAGCCGCCGCTTTTTGCTGCTCTTCGTATTCACCACTGTATACAATTGAAAAACCATCGGGCAGCGGCACATCGGACAGTTTAGCCTGTATCTTTTCGACCGCTTCTCCCAGGGCAACGCCGCTTTCCAGATTTGCCGAGATATATGACACTCGCTGACTGTTTACACGGTTGATATCTGTCGGTCCACGACCCTTCTTTTGAGAGACAACAGCTGATATAGGTAGTACTTCTCCATCAGCTGCCCGGATGGAAATATTATCAAGGTCAGTGGTGCTTAGGCGGTCATCAGGCTGGAGCCGGACATTTATCGGAAACTCATCTCCTTCTACACGGTACGTTCCGGCCCTGCTACCGCCTATATTTGTCTGGATGACACGGGCAACTTCGCTTACAGTGAGGCCGAGATCTGCTATTTTTTCCCGGTCGAAGGTCATGTTCTCTTCAGGCCGGCCCTCTCTGCGGTCAACACGGACACCGGAGACCTCCGGTATTTCTTCCATGCGTAGTTTAATTTCCTGGGAGATTTCCTGGGCCTGGTCTAAGTTATAGCCCCTGAGCTGTACTTCCACGGCTTCTCCTCCCCCCGATCCAAACAGCCGCCGTAAGATCCATAATCCGGATTGGGCACTTACGCGAAGATCTCCACCCGGAATTGTGCCAGCTACCTTTTCACGAAGCTGGTCTGCAATCTTTGAGGTGCTTTGCGAACGTTCTGAAGCATCAACCATGGAAATTTCAACTTCAGCCCGGCCGTCACGAACATCCGTTGTAAGGTGGTCCACATCTTCCATGGGTAGGTTTGCGCGTACTACCTTTTCGAGTTCCTGAAGGTATTCGTTCTGAACCGCAATGTTAGTGCCCTCCGCCATCATAAAGTCTACATCTATTTCATCAGCATCAGATTGAGGGGCCAGTTCAACAGGGATAATGGGAATGACCAAAAAAGATCCGATAACCAGTACCCCGGTGATACCAAATACCCATCCTTTTTTTTCCAGGGTATAGCTAATAAAATCGGTATAGTTATTTTCCAGCTTCTGGAAGTAACGCTGGAACCAGTTTTTCTTTTGTGCCTTTTCTGATTTTTCCGGCTGTACCGTAAGAAATTTACTGCAGAGCATGGGAACCAGCGTTAATGCAACAAACAGGGAGCAAACCAGGGCAAAGACCACAACAAGAGCAAGTTGCTGAAAGATCGTACCAGAAATGGTTTGCATAAATACTACCGGTAGAAAGATAACAGAAGTGGTGATCGTAGAAGCGATAATAGCCCCACCCACTTCCCGAGTCCCGACCAAGGCACTGGCCTTTAGATCTTTTCCACGTTCCTCCCTGAGACGTATTATATTTTCGAGGACCACAATGGCGTTATCCACAATAAGTCCAACTCCTAAAGCGAGCCCCCCGAAACTCATTTGGTTTAGGGTTAGCCCATTAAAGTACAGTAAGGCAAAGGTGGCAATAATAGATATGGGAATTGCTATCGCAATAATAAAAGTAGAAGATCCATTCCTGAGAAAGAGATATAATACAAATATAGCTAGCAAAGCCCCCCAAACGGCTGAGTTTTGAACATTATCAATGGAGCTTTGGATAAATTCACTTTGGTCGGTGGTGACAAAGAGCTCCATGTCATCACGTTGCTCATTGACTCGTTCAATTTCATTGCGAATATTTTCTGCTACAGCAACGGTATTAGCCCCGGTTTGTTTCCGAATCCCAAAGCGAACCATCGGTTTTCCGTCAATGGTTACCAGCCGGTTGAGGTCCTCATATCCCCATTTTACTTCAGCCACATCTTTCACTCTGATCGGTTTACCCTCAACCGTAGTGATAATGGTATTCGAAATTTGATCGAGCGATTCATATTCGCCTAATGTACGGACATAGAGTTGCTGAATACCCGAATTTACGTTACCACCGGGCAAGTTAACATTTTCGCTGGCAATTGCTTGTTGTACCTGGGCCGATGAAAGTCCACTGGCAATTAACCGATCCCGCTTGAGCTCTACGTGAACTTCTTTGTAGACTCCACCCCATATATCAATAGAACCAACCCCCGGAATTTGCTCAAACTGTTTGGTAACCTCTCGTTCTAGCAGTTGGGTCAGTTCCTGCAGGTTTTTGTCAGAATTAGCTCCTACAATAACTACCGGGAAGTTATTCGGATCGAATTTCCATATACGCGGAGCTTGCGCCTCGGGAGGAAGTTCATCCCGGATCCGGTCCAGGGCGGCCCGTATATCATTGGCAGCGACATCAATATCCGTACCTTGGGTAAACTCTAAAGTCACGCGGCTTTGTCCTTCTGAAGAGCTTGATCTAACGCGCTCAACACCAGGCACTCCAGCAATGGTATTTTCAATCCGCTGGGTTATAATTTTTTCTATTTCTTCCGGCCCTACATTCGGGTATTCCGTTGCTACGGTTAGTTGCGGATATTCTACAGGAGGAAGAAGATCAATAGGCAGATATCGAAATGACATAACACCCAGCACGATGATGATGAGAAACAACATCGTTGTGGCGATCGGACGATTGACAGCGGTTTCGGTAATTTTCATAGAAGTTCAGTTTGTATAAGCTTTTTTAATTATTCATTGGCTGTCTGGATGCTATCCAGCACACGCTGTAGCAGGTCTTGTCTTTGTAGCCCCTGCATAGCCAGAATGCGCTCCCAGGAGCTGGTTCGAACGCGGGCCTGATTTCGACCTTCAGATAGCAGATCCTGTCCAACAATCACGACCCAGTCGCCGGGTTCAACGCCATCCACTGCTACCTCCATGCGACCTTCGGCAATAACGTCCACTTCCCTGAATTGTACATCCGTGGCTTCCGTAAGAGGAGGTGGATTATCAGCGTCTACTTGTTCGGCCGGCTGTATTTCGCTTCCAAGAGAAGTGGCTACATATACTCCGGCATTGCCCGTATTCGGATCGGAATAGAGGGCACTGGTAGGGATTAATGTGGCCTGCTGACTTTCTCCGTAAAGAATATCGACCGGGACAAACATGCCCGGGCGCAAAATGTTGTTATCGTTCTCGACGTCGATTTCGCCTTCAGTGCTTCGGGTAACATTATTCAGGAAGGGAGAGATACGAGAAAGTTCAGCTTCGATAACACGATCACCTACATGAATATTGGCCGTTTGCCCAACGGATATTTCGTTAAGCATATTGTCGGTTAGTACTACCTCAATTCGAAGGTTATCTAAGTCTCCAATCGTAAATAATTGCGTGTTGGAGCCAACCTGCATCCCCATTTCGGCATTACGTTGTCCCACGGTTCCATTGATGGGGGCTCTAATAACAGCTTGTGAAAGCATTTCCTGTCGTTCCTCAAGGGTAGACTGGGCCTGCTCAACCTGGGCTTCGGCGAGTTCTACATCTGCTTCTGCGGATTCCATCTGGGCTTCCAGGCGTTCCATTTCAAGATCGCTGGAAAGCTCCTTTTCGCTAAGCTGCCGGGTTCTTTGGTATTCAGATTCCAATTCTCGGTATCGGGCTTGAGCCTGCTTTAGCTGCGCCTGATTAATTTTAAGGTTGGCCCGCGCCTGCTCTACTTGTTCTTGGTACTGTCTGTCTTCCAAAGATACGAGAGGGTCACCCTTTTGTACTTTATCTCCCGTACGAACATGGACCTGTGTAATTCGCCCAGAAATTTCCGGATATAAAACGACTTGGTTGTCCGCTACAACGGTCCCGCTTAATCGTTCT
>CAYXVW010000045.1:0-13556 GCA_964468695.1 uncultured Balneolaceae bacterium
ATAGACTCTGTAAAGAAAAACTAACCGAATGAATTTGTACTAAATCCTGCTTATTTTTGTTAAAGAAGAAAACTTCATGAAATGCTGGATTTTTAGGAACTATAAAATATCCAGAAATGAATTGACCGTTCCATCTACCCCCGAATCATTTCAAAATAAACTTATAAATTGAATTGATATCGTTAACTCCTCCCGATTCAATCACTTATAACCTCATACATTTTAAACGTATTACTAAGAAATACAAATGGTAAAAAACATATCATACTCATATTATGAGGAAACCAATGACATCCCTCGAATCTGCTCAGTTCATTGCTAATCTGGAATCAGCAGGATTTGACTACCAACTTTGGGACCATTATAAAGACCTCCATATCCCTACTTCAACATATGACCAGTTACTAAAAGATTGTGATCCGCGACCTGTCAACAAATCATACCAACAATCAGTAAATTGGTAGATATAGGAAGTAATTCTCTTAAAACTCCCCCCCCTATTTATATTTTTAACGGTTACTACATAGGGTCTAATGAAGCAAACACCTCAGAGCGGGTCCTCACGTTGAAAAGCAACAAAAATCATTACTATCGAAGTCAGTGATAATTGGCAGGGACTTAATATTGAATCCGAGGCGTTAAAAGAGAAAGGGAAACTTTTAGATTTAGCCTTATGATAAGTGCACTTCTTAATCAACTGGGTGTGGAGCTTAACATAAACAGTGAGGAGAGAACCATCTTACGCTTCACATTCCATGAATGCCAGCAGTTTCAGGGATCTTTACCACGGCCATGCCTGTTTTGCGATGAATTGTGGCTTTTAAACCGGATAGCTAAATCCGAAGTATGCCCATAATAGTGCCGGCTTGTCGTTTCGGATCTAACTCAAATAAGCATTCGGGTATCCTCCTTCTAAAACAAAACCAGGGACACTAAATGATAGCGCCCCTGGTTATTCGTTATCAGTCGGGACGACAGGATTTGAACCTGCGACCCCACGACCCCCAGTCGTGTGCGCTACCGGACTGCGCCACGTCCCGAAAAAAACTGACAATATCTTATAGCCCAAAACGGCTAAAAGAATTCGGCCAAATGATAAAAGCTACCGTCCTACGAAGTTTTAACGCAGTAGGACGTCCCGAAATTATCGATTCAAAAGATAGTGCCAATTACTGCAAAACTCAACCTATTTTCCGGTCGATTGACACAATTCTATTAACACTCCACAATTATCTTTCGGGTGGACAAAGGCCACAAGCTTGTCATCGGCGCCAGGGCGGGGTTCCTCCGATAAAAGCGTAAATCCCTCCTCTTCCAACCGTTTCATTTCAGCATGAATATCATCTACCTCAAATGCAACATGGTGCATTCCCTCTCCCCGTTTGGAAACAAACTTATCAATCACGGAGTCCGGGACGGTAGCGCCCAGAAGCTCAACCTTTGATTCACCTGCTTGGAAAAAGGCTGTCTCTACTTCCTGCTGTTCCACCGTTTCTCGCTTGTAGCAGGGGCTGTCCAACAGTTTTTCATAAGTATTGATGGCCTTCTCCAAATCCGCAACCGCTATACCAATATGGTCGAGTTGTTTCATCTTCTGTGGAGTAAAATGGACACACTGTAATAACAAAAACACTGTGTGTCCATTGACATTACGTTATTTTAGTTACTCAGGCTGATATATTTCAGTGCATTCACACCGTCCAGCTCAATAATAGGCTTCAACTCGTCTTCAGTGAGTTCCTTATCCACTGATACGGCGGTAATAGCATTCGAACCCTTACCAGTGCGTCCCAGACTTAGCGCGCCGATATTGATACCCTGCTTGGCCATCGCTCCGCTCACACCGGCAAGCATCCCGGGTTTATCAACATTCTGATACATTACGATATCTCCCTCCATGCGGAGCTCAATACCATAACCGTCAATCTCAACAATCCGATAGTCATCCTCTCCGAATACGGTTGCCGATATCGTCTGGTAGTCGGCGTCTTCTCCAAACGTCACCGTAATCAAATCATTAAAAGTCTTCGTATCACTGACTTTGGTTTCCCGTATTTTCAATCCGCGATCATCCGCATAGTGACGGGCATTAATAAGATTTACGGACTCACTGACATGATGGGAAAGCATCCCTTTCAAGATAGAATCCGTGAGTACATCTGAATATTGAGCACAGGCCCCGCTGTATTCAAAGGAGAAGGTGTTTGCATTTTCAGGGGCCAGCTGTATAGCAGCGCTACCCAATATTTCTGCCAGCTTCAGGTATGGCTGGACTTCTTTATTGGTTATAAGCGAAATAGATTTCCCATTCAGGCTGCCTTTAAAGTTTTTCTGCTCCAGTGCATCAGACATCTGGTAAGCAATCTGCTCGGCCACTTTTTCCTGTGCTTCTTCGGTGGATGCTCCCAGGTGAGGCGTAGAAATTATATGTGGATGTTTCAGCTGCTTATACAGTGCCTCATGAGGGGGTTCCTGGGAATAAACGTCAAGAGCAATACCAGCCACATATCCATCGTCAATCAGCTGAGTGAGATCTTCTTCTTTGTAAATACCGCCTCGGGCACAGTTCACCAAATACATACCTTTCTTAAGCTTATCGGCGTTCTCAAGAGAAATCAACCCTTTGGTTTTCTCTGTGAGCGGGGTGTGTACCGTAAGAAAATCTGCGGTACCTAACAGCTCATCAAGTTCTAAAAGCTCAATATTAAGACTCTCGGCTTTTTCCACTGAAGCAAAAGGATCATAAGCCTTTACCGTCATACCGAATTCTCGCATGCGCTGGGCTACTTCTGCGCCAATCTTACCCAGACCTATAATACCAAGAGTCTTGCTGTGGACTTCTGTCCCCATATATTTCTTACGATCCCAGCCGCCATTCTTCACTTTATCTACGGACTGTGGAATATTCCGTGCCAATGCCAGAATCATTCCACAGGTATGTTCGGCAGTAGAAACGGTATTCCCATCGGGAGTATTCATAACCAGAATTCCCTCGGCCGTTGCAGCTTCGATATCAATATTATCAACTCCTACTCCTGCCCTTCCTACTACTTTTAGATTTTCGGCAGATTTCAGGAGATCTGCACTTACCGTGGTCGAACTCCGTACTACAATACCATCGTATTTTTTAATTTCTTGGTGTAGCTCTTCTCCACTTAGATTGTGGTTACGAGTAACTTTAATACCGCGTTCTTCAAAAACTTTTTCAGCTAACGGATCAACATTATCTAAAATAAGGATGCTAAATGACATGGAGTCTTATGTATAGTGTTAGGTTTATTGAGTAAATTCTGATATCAGCTCTTTGACCTCATCAATTCCGACATCGTCTTTAACAGAGCTGATAATTATAGGTACTTCAATATTCATTTCGTCTAAAATTCGCTTAACGCGTGCCTTAGACTGTTGGCACTTATTATGTGAAATCTTATCTCCTTTGGTCAATACCACTATAAATGGCAGCCGATTAGCCCCCAGCCAGTAAAAAAAATCTTCATCAAGCTTTGAGGGTTTATGGCGGATATCCACCAAGTGAATAACCAGCCTCAACGTGGGACGTTCCAGCAGGTAATCCCTGATATCCCGTCCCCATCGCTCCCGTTCTTTTTTGGAAACTTTGGCGTAACCAAAACCGGGTAAATCAACCAAATACGTTTTGTCGTCCACCAGGTAGTAATTCATCTGCTGGGTCTTGCCCGGTGTGTTACTGGTTCGGGCCAATCCCTTATGGTTTACCATCGCATTGATAAGCGATGACTTCCCCACATTCGAACGTCCGGCAAGACATACTTCCGGATAATAAGCTTCGGGACATACATCCAATGAAGGGGCTCCGGTAACAAAATGCGCTTTCTTAAACTGCATCAAACAATTTCATTTTCTTCTTTTTCAACGCCAAAGTTCACAGGTACCGGATAATTTTCCGTAAAACAGGCTGTACAATATCCATGATCCGATATATTCGCTTCCTTCACTGCATTTACCAGCCCATCAGGGGAAAGATATCGCAGACTATCCACTCCAATTTCTTTAGCCATTGCTTCAATATCACGATCGAAACGATTGGCCATTAATTCTTCGGGACTCGGAAAATCCATCCCGTAGTAACAAGGACTGATAATTGGGGGTGAACTCACCAGAAAATGTATCTCCGCCGGATCCGCCTGTCGAATCATATTCACCAAATAGCGCGAAGTCGTCCCCCGCACTATGGAATCGTCAACAATAATCACCGAGCGGCCTTCAATTACCCCTTTAACAGTATTGAATTTTGTGCGCACTTTCTGCTCGCGTGATTTCTGTCCCGGAGAGATAAAGGTACGTCCCACATAGTGATTCCGGATCAGCCCGATTTCAAACTTGCACTCATGGCCAAACTTCTGATTTTCATGCACATACCCCAAGGCGGCCGTATTACTCGAGTCGGGTACCGAAATTACAATCGGCTTTTTATCGTCCGGGGCATTTCTAATAACTTCATTTATAGGATGCTCCTTCGCCAGATATTTCCCCAGATTTCTTCGAACCTTATCTACATTTTCACCAAATATCTTACTGTCGGGACGTGAAAAATACACAAACTCAAAGATGCACTGACTGGTATCGGTACCATACTCTGGGTCCAGATGATAGGATTCGGGCTCTGAGTCAGATCCCCCATTTTGATCAATCACCAGCACCTCTCCTGGTTCAATATCCCGAATATATTCGGCATCAATGATATCAAAAGCACAGGTTTCACTCGAAACACAGTAACTACCGTCTACTTTTCCTAGCGCCAGAGGACGAAATCCGTTGGGATCGCGAACAGCAATCAACTTATCATCGGTAAGCATCATCAGGCTGTAAGCACCCTCAATTTGTTCCAGTGCATCAAGCACCTGCTCTATCTGTGTTTCCTTTGGACTATGTGAAATTAGATGCAGGATAAGCTCTGTATCAGAAGTACTCTGGAACAGTACGCCTTCTTGCCTGAAGCGATCGCGAAGCTGCTTGGCATTCGCTAAATTGCCATTATGTCCAATGGCGATATTTCCTTCGTGATAATGTACGCGAAAAGGCTGGATGTTCGCAGGATTCTTGGCCGCACCCGTTGTAGAATATCGATTGTGGCCGATGGCGGCCCGTCCCTGTAATTCTCTCTTAAAAATATTTTGGTCGTCAAAAACATTGAGAACCAATCCGAAGTCTCGATGTGCAGGCATTATCCAGCGCTCCTTGTCCTCATCAAAATATGAAGTTACGATGCCTGCTGATTCTTGCCCTCTATGCTGCAACGCATGCAATCCATAGTAGGTGAGAAGAGCTGCATCCGGATGGTTTTGAATTCCAAAGATGCCGCAATAATCTCGTGGTTTATCAATCATTGAAGGTATCCGATAGTAAATAATTTTCGGTGGTCACAAAGTTAATAAATTCAATCACTAATTAGTAACAAAATTAACAATTGATTCCAAGGAAGAGAACCCTGCATCAAAACCTTCATACAGAAATCTTAGTGATAACAATCTTGTAAGGTAACAGAAGATTTTTTCCTCTATAGCATGAAGTTAAGTATCTTTAACAAATTCATAAAAACATAAAGAAAGCTATGAATCAAAAAGAACAGGAGAAATTAGAGACAATTATTCATGAAAAAATTGTTGACACCGAAGAAGAAATTGAGCATCTGAAAGAGTTAACAAAACCTATTGCGCCCGATAATGCCATTGGTCGTCTGTCCCGAATGGATGCCATTAATAATAAGACAATTAACGATGCTGCTTTGAGAAAACAAAAGAAACGACTTAAAAAACTGGAGCGGGCGCTTGATAAGCTCAAAGAAGGGAAGCACGGCAACTGCCAAAAATGCGGAGATCCCATCCCATTTGGTCGCCTTAAGTTTATGCCTTGGACCACAAAATGTGTGAAATGTGCCTAAAAACTTCCTCAGTCAGCTTACTTTTTGTCAAAAGACTTACAGTATACTGCTTTCCAGGGGATTCCAGCTTTTGTCGATGCCGTCCCCCCGCTATTATATCGTTCTACTCTCTTTTCAATACCCACAGAGGTATGGCCGGTGTAGTACTGTTCAGTTGACTGACTTTATAAAATAGTAAGTGTGATACATATCCCAAATAACAAAGCCCTTGCAGAAAACTACAAGGGCTTTGAGTTGTGAGCGGGAGACCGGATTTGAACCGGCGACCTTCTCGTTGGCAACGAGATGCTCTACCGCTGAGCTACTCCCGCTTTTCAAAGAGACCAAATATAAGGCTATTCTTTATTACATTTCAACTTAAATTGACATTTTTTCACAAGCTTTCCGAACAATATTATATTCTTTTTGCAAAGTAATTCCGGATAAAATTACAGTACAATGGTTTCATTCCGTTTGGGACCTTTGGAAAGGATACTCAATTCCACGTCCAGATATTCAGAAATAAAGTCAAGATATTCACGAGCTTCTACAGGAAGCTCCTCAATACTGCTGTAATGATCGAGAGACTCTTCCCATCCCTTCATTGACTTATAAACCGGCTTCAGCGATTTTATATCGGGCAGGTCAGTTGGAAATATTTCTGTTTCTTCACCATCGACCTGATAGGCTGTGCATACTTTGATCTCTTCAAAATTATCCAGGATATCCAGCTTTGTAACCGCTAATTCGTTAATTCCATTAACGCGCACAGCATACCTGAGGGCCACTAAATCAATCCACCCACAGCGTCGTGGACGTCCTGTAGTAGCTCCAAATTCCTGTCCGGCCTCACGAATCTTTTCGCCAACTTCTCCATCCAGCTCGGTTGGAAATGGTCCGTTTCCAACGCGGGTGCAATACGCTTTTGTTATCCCCATAACTTTATCGATTGCAGTTGGAGGAAGTCCGGTACCTGTACACGCCCCACCAGCCGTTGGGCACGAGGAAGTAACAAAGGGATAGGTTCCGTGATCAACATCCAAAAGGCTACCCTGAGCCCCTTCCAAAAGAATGGTATCTTTATTAAGTACGGCTTCATGTAACAGGTTGGCCGTATTCGTGATATAGGGACAAAGCTTTTCTGCTGCCACCAATAGTTCATCAACGATGGGATCTGCTTCTATCGGATCTTTTTTATAAACATGCTGTAGTGCTTCGTTTATATCCGCAATATTGGCCCTAACTTTTTTCTTAAGCTCCTCGGGGTGAAATAAATCACTCATCCGAATACCCACGCGAGACACCTTACTAACATAAGCAGGTCCAATTCCCCTTCCGGTCGTTCCGATGGCATCGTCTCCACGGTGCTCTTCTTTAACCCGGTCCAGCAACTGATGGTATGGCAAAATAACGTGGGCTGAACTACTGATTTTAAGCCGATCTTTCAGGCTTCCTCCCAAGGCTTCAACTTCCTCTATTTCTTCAAGTAATGCATGGGGATCGATGACGACTCCATTTCCTATTACACAGGTGGCATCACCATTGAATATGCCAGAGGGAATCAGATGTAGCACAATCTTTTTGTCATCAAATTTCAGGGTGTGTCCCGCATTGGCGCCTCCCTGATATCGAACTACATAATCGGATTTTCTGCTTAGAATATCTACAATTTTACCTTTTCCTTCATCGCCCCACTGGGCTCCTACAACAACACGTATAGACATAGATAGTTATAAATCAGACATAAAAAAAGGGGTACTATGCCCCCCTTTTCTATTTAAAATTTAAATTAAAATTACTCTTCGTCCTTAGAATACGATTCCACCGCTTCATCCAGCGACTTATAGTTATCAAACACCGTTATCAGCTTAGTAACCACCAAGAGGCTCTCGATTTTATCGCTGGCATTGGCGATACGCAAATCACCACCGGCCTTACGCATCGTTGTCAATCCACCGATAAGCATACCCAAGCCGGATGAATTCATAAACTTAACCCTTCCGAGGTCAGCTACCACATTCGTTTTATCATCCTCGATAAGTTCATGGAGTTTTTCATTCAGCTTAACAGCGTCAGGTCCGCCCATCACGTTTCCCTTAAATTCGATAACAACACAATTATACCGCTCCGATACATTGAAATTCATATCTAATCTCCTGTAACTATATATTTAAAATTAATCTTTCGACAACAAGTTAGATTTATTTACCCTAATTAATAAATAAATATTACGTTTGGGATGCTAATTTTGTTACATCCTTCAAATATCCATAACCTATTGAAACCAGATTTTTTTTCCTAACCGTTTTACGAATTTTGTTGTCTTTTGTTCAACTCAATAACCATGGAACTGGCTACAAAAAGGGAACTATAGGTACCAATTACGACGCCAAGCATAAGAGCAAATGAGAATCCTCTTAATACTTCTCCACCAAAGAAAAAGAGTACGGCAACCACAAAAAAGGTCGTAACTGAGGTTATCACGGTACGACTAAGCGTATCATTAAGACTCTTGTTGATCATCTCCTCATAATCCATCGTCTTATAGAGTAAGCTATTCTCCCTGATACGATCAAAGACCACCACTGTATCGTTTAGCGAATAACCCACAATTGTTAGAAAGGCAGCTATAATAGCTTGGTCTATCTGCAGACTAAAGGGGACTATATCCGATAATATTGTAAAGACCCCCAGCACAATGAGAACATCGTGAAACAAGGCAGCAACAGCTCCTGCCGAATAAGTCCAGTCTTTAAAACGGATGAGGATATAAATGAAGATGACAATCAATGCAAAAATAATTGCATTAATAGCCCCCCTTTTAAGATCTTCAGCAAAACGGGGGCCTACAATATCTGTTTTTATTACTTGATTCGGATTATCGGGATAAAGCTGTCCCATCGCTCCTGTTATGGCATTCTGTACGGTTGTAATATCATCTGGATTATCAGTACGTATCAGAACTTCCGAGGAAGATCCATAAAATTTAACCTCCGGAGCTCCTCCCAGTGGTTCCGCCAATTCACTTCGAATATCCTGCACTTCTACAGGCTCTTCAAATTGGAGCACAAATGTTTTTCCCCCTTTAAAATCGATACCATACTGCAATCCTTTGGTTAAAATGCCAATGAGTGCAGCTGCTAAAAGTATGCCTGAAACGACATAGCCAATTTTATGGGCTTTTAGAAAATTAAAGTCGGGTGTTTCGAACCATCTCATGGTATTAGATCCTTTATTTTATGTTTTAATATCTTATCTATCTGTTAACCAAAGCTAACTTCGGCGGACTTATCTTGTGTCAGGTAATCCACCACTACGCGGGTTATGACAATAGCGCTGAATAATGAGGCTACAATACCAGCCATCAACGTTACGGCAAAACCTTTGATCGGCCCTACTCCGAAGCTGTACAAAATAATTCCAACAAAGAAGGTGGTTACGTTTGCATCTACAATCGCGCTCATAGCATTGGCATAACCTCCGTCAATAGCGGCCCTGAGTGTTTTACCGGTCCGCTGCTCTTCCCGGATACGATCAAATATCAGAACGTTTGCATCCACGGCCATACCAATGGTCAATACAATACCTGCAATACCGGGTAATGTAAGGGTGGCGTTAAAAGCCGCCAGTATCCCCAGTATGAAAATGATATTGAGAAGAAGCGCCAGGTCAGCTATAGCACCCCCGGCATGGTAGTAGACAATCATAAATATGGCCACGATGATCAGCCCGATCAGTGTTGAATAAAACCCGGCCTGAATGGAAGCTTCACCCAATGTCGCACCGACGGTACGCTCTTCAATAATTTCAAGGGAAGCGGGCAGAGCACCAGAAAGCAGGATGTTTACAAGGTCTTCCGCTTCCTGTACGTTTTCCAGTCCTGATATAGAAGAACGACCATTCGCAATTTTTGATTCTACATTGGGATATGAATAGACATAGCCATCCAGTACAATAGCAATAGGTTTACCGATATTGGCCCCGGTTATGCGCGACCAGCGGCGGGCGCCTTCCGAATCCATATTCATCGATACACGCGGCTGATTGGTTGCCTCATCAAAATTAACGCTGGCCTCTTCAATAACCTCACCCGTCATTTCAGCTTCAGGACGAACACCAATCAATTCAAAAAGCTCTTGTCCCTGTGGAGTCTCCGAAAAAGGACTTGCCCCCCACATCAACTGAACATTACGCGGCATTAGATCTTGTACTTCAGGTCGTTGTAAAAGTTCATTGACCCGGGCGGTATCACGACCCGCCGCATATCCAAACGAGTAGGCATTGCGCGTTTGCGTAGACAATACTTGAGTCAGAGGATTCTGTCCATTGGTCTGCTGAATAGTAGTATCGGTCGTATCAGAAGCAAGCTCGTTGTAATAGTTTAAAACCCGCTCGCGAGCGTTATTGATTTGATCAGGCGTAGCGGTCAAACGAAATTCCAGTCGGGCTGTTCCTTTCAACAAGTCCCGAATTCGCTCTTTATTGGCTACTCCGGGCAACTCAACTACTACCCGATTATTACCCTGCACAAAAATGGCAGGCTCTGTAACTCCATAACGGTCTACTCGTGTTCGGATGATTTCCATTGCTCGTTCAACTGCCGAATCACGCTGATTTTTCAGATACTCTTCAATTTCCTCGTTACTGGATCTGCGGGTTATATCCTGGGCATCCGACCGATAATAGCGGCTAAGGCGGGCATCCGGATATTTTTCTTCAAACACTGTTACCATTTCTTCGATAAAATCAGTGTTATTTTCCAGTGCTCGCTGATCGGCTGTATTAATAACTTCTTCGAGTGTTTCATCCGCATAATCACCGGCTAATTCCAAAATAAGCTGGGGAGTACCAACTTCCAGTGTTACGTGCATTCCGCCCTGTAAATCGAGACCAAGCGAAAGGGATTCTTCGCGCAAATTCTGAAGACGCTGCGCATTTTCCTCTACATATTCGGTACGTTCTGCTTCAGGCAGATCTTCTATATAGTTCTGCTCGAGCATATTAGCTACTGTCGGCCACAAATAATAAACCGACATCGCCAGAAAGGCTACTATAAATCCAATTTTAGTTCCATTACCCTTCATAATAAATCACTTTAAAATGGTTAGAATTGCGTTTCTTAATAAATAAAACAGTAGTTGTTTCTGTATATAAAAAAGGAGGGAGAAAAAGAATTAAGGAGCACCTATGGCTATTCCACCGCTCATGGGCTCAACAGATACGTTGTTAATTCTTGTATTATTAGCCTTAGAAATGGGTTTTAGCCCAAACTGCGGCGTTTCATGTTGTATACTTCCAAATGATCCAAAGGCTCCACCCTTATCAACATGAAGCAACATAAGGGATTTAACAGTATGCGGGACTGGCATATTGGCCATTGCATTACCAGTCTGAAATTGCTTCCATTCAATTAACAGAAGCTGGTGTAGCTCCTTTGAGGTGTCTTCACTGGTGAATGGAAAATCAACATCATCATTATTTGACACAAGCTCCGAAGCTTTTTCCAAAAAGTCTTCGAAATCTCCTCCCGATCTTTTCAGGTCTTCCAGTTCTTGCTGAAAATCTGTAGTCTGGGGTGATTCTGCCATCATGCTCAACCATTGAGCAAAAGCATACGAATTATGGCTGGCTTGCACGGGCTGTATCCAATAAAGGCTTAACCCTGAACAAACAAGCAGGGCTACCAGCAATCGGGTTATATATGAACGAAGTCGTTTCATCAGTGGCTGAAAATAGTCAGAAAGGAGCAGCGGGACAAATGGTTTTTACTTTCTCTCAGTTATTCTGAATGCTATCTCCATGCTGCACAACTAGATTGTGAGTATAAATTTTACCTAAAAACAGTATGCGCTACTCATATTTACTTAATGTCTCAAGCAGTTATAGTCTGCTTATTTTCGCGCTCAAATTCTTCCTTAAGATAAGTACCTGTGGCACTCTCTTCTGTATTTGCTACCTCTTCAGGAGTACCTTCGGCAATAATCCTGCCCCCTTCATCGCCTCCTTCCGGACCTAAATCAATGATCCAGTCGGCAGCTTTGACTAAATCCATGTTATGCTCAATAACAATCACGGTATTTCCCTTGTCTACCAGCTGCTGGACCACATCCACTAACATTCGTACATCCTGGAAATGAAGCCCGGTGGTGGGCTCATCCATAATATAGAGCGTATCGCCGGTTCCTACCTTCGCCAGCTCGCGGGCCAGTTTTATACGCTGGGCTTCACCACCGGACAATGTGGTACTCGGTTGACCCAGCCGGAGATATCCGAGCCCTACATCCACCAGCGTTCCCAATATCCGGTTGATTGCAGGCACTGAGTCAAAAAACTCATGAGCTTCCTGAATAGACATATTCAGCACATCGGAAATATTTTTCCCTTTATAATAGATTTCCAATGTCTCCCGATTATAACGCTTGCCGTTGCAGGTTTCACAGTCCACATAAACATCCGGCAAGAAGTTCATTTCAATTTTTCGAACGCCGTCGCCATTACAGCTTTCGCAACGCCCTCCCTTTACATTAAAGGAGAAGCGACCCTGATCGTAGCCCCGGATTTTGGATTCGGGAAGTTCGGCAAACAGTTTACGAATATGATCAAAGACTTTGGTATATGTACCCGGATTTGAGCGCGGCGTGCGGCCAATCGGACTTTGATCAACGGAGATAATCTTATCCAAGTTATCGATTCCATGCACCTCATCATAAGGCAGAGGCACAGATTTTGAATTATAAAATTCGGTAGATAAAATAGGCTCGAGCGTTTGATTGATTAATGAACTCTTGCCGCTCCCGCTTACTCCCGTCACACAGATAAACTTACCCAAAGGAATATCCACATCGACTTCCTTGAGATTATGCCCCCTCGCTCCCTCAAGGCGAACGGTCTTTCCACTGCCTTCACGGCGAGTATCCGGGTAGGGAACGGTTTCTTCATCATTTAAGAATTTCGCCGTCATGGACTCCGGATCGAGCTCTTCAGGTTTCCCTTGCGTTACAATCTCCCCGCCATATTCTCCCGCGCCGGGACCTAAATCAAGTACGTAATCTGCCTGTTCGATGGTTTCGCGGTCATGTTCAACCACAATAACGCTATTACCCAGATCGCGCAGTGTTTCCAGCGATCGGATGAGCTTAATATTATCCCGCTGATGCAGTCCGATACTCGGCTCATCCAAAATATAAAGTACACCCACCAACTGGGTTCCAATTTGTGTCGCCAGCCGGATACGCTGTGCTTCGCCCCCGGAGAGAGTCTGTGCTTCCCGATCAAGCGTCAAATAATCGAGTCCGACATTTAACAGGAAGTCTACCCGATCACGGACCTCTTTAAGGACCTGGCTGCCGATTTTCTGCTGGCGTTCATCCAGCTCAAGATTATTTATGGTCTTGCGCAGCTGCTTGATATCCATCTGCACCAAATCATCGATGGTATAGCCATCAATTTCATAAGATAGGGCCTCCCGGTTTAAACGTCCCCCATCACACTTGGGACAATCGATCTTACTCATAAAGGCCTTAGCCTTATCTCGCTTTTTCCTGGATCCGCTTTCCTCGTACTGTTCACTAATCATATACCGCAGCCCTTTAAAGGAATGCTTGTAGGTCACATTATCCTGGCGGAAGTCATAGCTTACATCGAATTTCTTATCTCC
>CAYXVW010000046.1:0-13554 GCA_964468695.1 uncultured Balneolaceae bacterium
GTGATTACTTTGTTTGGAGAAGAACCTTAAGTAATGGGTCGTTGTTATTGAATCCAATACCATTTTTAATTAAAAATCCTTTTCGATGAGCATCGATTTCGATAAAGAACGTTTTATGCATCGCCATAATGGTCCCGATGAAAAGCAGGAAAGTGAAATGCTTTCGACCATTGGCGCTTCTTCCATTGATGAACTGATTGATCAAACCATCCCCAAAGGTATACGATTGCAAGAACAGATCGATCTCGATGAACCAATGAGCGAATATCGGTTTTTGGAGGAGTTTCGCAAGCTTGCCGATAAAAATAAGATTTTCGAATCATACATTGGGATGGGGTATCATGATACGTTGACGCCTAATGTGATTTTGCGCAATGTACTTGAAAATCCCGGGTGGTATACGGCCTATACACCTTATCAGGCAGAAATTGCACAGGGAAGGCTCGAAGCGCTTATCAACTTTCAAACAATGGTGAGCGACTTAACGGGACGGGAGCTGGCGAATGCATCACTCCTGGATGAAGGGACGGCTGCTGCAGAAGGAATGTCGATGCTCTATTCCATGCGGCGTGGTGCTAAGCGTAAAAACGCGCATAAGTTTTTTGTTTCGGAGCTGTGTCATCCACAGACGATAGATGTGGTGGAAGGACGTGCCGAGCCGTTGGATATAGAAGTGATAGTGGGTGATCACAATGAGCTTGATGTGACAGATGAAGAGCTTTTTGGGATATTGCTACAGTATCCCGCTACGGATGGCACGGTGGAAGATTATTCGGATTTAATTGCCGCCTGCGAAGAAAATAACGTACAAACAGTCGTAGCTGCAGATTTGTTAAGCCTTACCTTGCTTACACCGCCCGGAGAAATGGGAGCCGATGTTGTCGTTGGGTCAACCCAGCGTTTTGGGGTTCCTATGGGGTACGGCGGACCGCATGCCGCATATTTTGCGACCCGGGAAAAATACAAGCGCAAGGTCCCGGGACGTATTATTGGAGTCACCCAGGATGAAGAAGATAATCCCGTTTACCGGATGGCATTACAGACAAGAGAACAGCATATTCGGCGCGAAAAGGCGACATCCAATATCTGTACAGCGCAGGTTTTACTTGCTGTGATTGCCGGATTTTACGCTGTATATCATGGTCCCAAAGGCCTGCGGCGTATTGCTGAACGTATTCATGGACTGGCAAAGGTAATGGATAAAGGCCTTGAAAAGCTCGGTTTTGAGGTGGCAAACGATCTCTATTTTGACACCCTTAAAGTGAGGCTTGAAAATGATGACCAGAAAGAAATACTGCGCCAGAAAGCGCTTGATCACAAATTAAACCTGCGCTATTTCGACGAGCCGGCAGTTGGTGTCGCTTTTGATGAGGTTAAGGATTTGGATCATGTAGAAGAATTACTTTCGATTTTTGCATCCGTTAAGGAAAGTGACCAAACGGTGAATGTTGAAAGCCTGTCAAAAAAGGTTGAGGTTGATTTTCCCCAATCGCTTACTCGTACTTCTGATTATTTAGAACACCCGGTGTTTAACCTGTATCACTCCGAGCATGAAATGCTCCGCTACTTGAAGAAGTTGGAGAATAAAGACCTTTCGTTAGTCCACTCCATGATTTCATTGGGCTCCTGTACGATGAAGCTCAATGCCACGTCGGAAATGATTCCGTTGACGTGGTCAGAATTTGGCAAGTTGCATCCTTTTGCGCCCGAAGATCAGGCCGAGGGATATCACGAACTGTTTGAAAAATTGGAACATCAGCTTGCAGCTATCACCGGATTTCCGGCTGTTTCGCTACAACCTAACTCGGGTGCTCAAGGTGAATTTTCTGGTCTGATGGCCATTCGTGCTTATCATAAGCATAGAGGTGAAGGCCATCGTAATGTGACGATTGTTCCCGATTCTGCTCATGGCACCAATCCTGCCAGCGCGGTTATGGCCGGGATGGAGGTAGTGGTAACGGAGTGCGATGAACATGGTAGTATTGATCTTAATGATCTGCGCGAAAAGGTAGAGGCTAATAAAGAAGACTTAGCAGCAATAATGATTACCTATCCGTCAACCCACGGTGTTTTTGAGGAAGACATCAGAGAAATTTGTCAGGTTATACACGAAAATGGTGGTTTGGTGTATCTGGATGGAGCGAATATGAATGCTCAGGTGGGGCTAACAAGTCCGGCTGAAATTGGTGCTGATGTCTGCCATCTGAATTTGCATAAAACGTTCTGCATCCCTCATGGGGGCGGCGGACCAGGAATGGGACCTATTGCTGCGACAAAAGAACTGGCTCCGTTTCTACCCGGGAATCCTGTTATAAAAACTGGAGGAGAACATGCCATTAAGAGTATTTCAGCAGCTCCATGGGGCAGTGCCAGTATTTTGTCTATTTCATATGCTTACATCAAAATGATGGGGGCCGAAGGGCTAACCAAGGTTTCTGAAATAGCCATTCTTAATGCGAATTATCTGAAAGAACGGTTAAAGGATCACTATCCCATTTTATACACTGGAAAAAACGGCCGTACCGCTCATGAGTTTATTGTAGATTTGCGCCCTTTTAAGCAATCAGCTAATATTGAATCTATTGATGTTGCAAAACGATTAATGGATTACGGGTTCCATGCTCCAACTATGTCATTTCCGGTGCCGGGTACCTTGATGATTGAACCTACCGAAAGTGAGTCGAAAGAGGAGCTCGACCGTTTTTGTGAGGCGATGATATCCATTCGTGAAGAAATTAGGGAAGTGGAAGAAGGACAGGCAGATCCTGAAAATAATGTCCTTAAACACGCCCCGCATACCATGCGTGTAGCCATGGCAGAAGAGTGGGATCATCCGTATAGTCGTGAAAAAGCGTTTTTCCCACTTGATCATCTTCGGTTCGATAAATTCTGGCCGGCTGTCAGTCGGGTGGATGATGCATATGGTGATCGCAATCTTATGTGCAATTGTGTTCCGATGGAAGCTTATTCGGAGGGACAGCAGCCTGCAGCGATTGAATAAATAAAGCGTGACCAGTATAGCTGTTGTTAAATAAACGACTGACTATACCGGCTTATCAGATTTTGCTCAGTGGTGTTCAATACTACTTTCAATCTTAATATCCTGCATTAAAGTACGATGCACGGGACATTTTTTTGATATTTCCAGGATTTTTTCAATCTGTTTATCGGTAAGTTCTCCTTCAACGATCACTTCTTTTTCGATAACATCGATTTTGCTTTTGGGATCCTCACAGTTGTCACAATCCTCGGCATGCCGCTTATTATGACGAAGTTCCATATACACATCTTCCAGGGGCCAACCTTTATGCTGTACGTACATTTTAATAGTCATCACGGTACATGAACCGAGTGACATCAGGAGATAATCATAGGGATCGGGACCTTTATCTTTGCCCCCTTCTACACTTTCCGGTTCATCCCCGATAAGTTCATGCTTTCCGGCTGTAAGAGTGGTAGTATATTTTTCTTTTTCCGGTAGATGAACATGCACAATTTTTTGCTTGTCGGAGTTTTTAGCCATAAATCAAGGGATGTTAATTATTTAAGTAATATGCATTGGGATATATACTACGAAAATATGAACAAAAATGGAGATTGGGTTTAGAAAAAGTAAGAATCGTGAAGAAGGTTTATAGAATATGAATTTTTCGTTATTGATTAGACATCTCAGAAATCATTAATAACGATTAGTTTATAAAATCTTGACGCAGGATTAACCTCCAGGCTATTCGATGGTAATATCCCTTCCTTTTATTATCGCCAAACAATCCCAATGACAAATTACAGATGAATAAACGAGCCCTAGATATTGTGGTCTTGTCTGATCTTCATCTCGGTACGGTCGGATGCCATGCGATAGAATTAACGAAATATCTTAACTCAATTTCACCCGAAAAGCTGATACTAAACGGTGATATCTTTGATATCTGGAATTTTAAAAAATACTATTGGCCAGATACGCATATGGAGGTGGTAAAGTGTTTTATCAGCATGTTAGCCAATGGAACGGATATTTACTATCTGACCGGGAACCATGATGAAGTGATCCGTAAGGTATCAAGTCTCCAGATTGGTCCTTTATTCGTAAAAGATAAAATGGTATTGGATCTGAATGGAGAAAAATGCTGGATTTTTCATGGTGATATTTTTGATATAGCAATGAAACAGACCAAATGGATTGCAAAAATTGGGGGTAAGGGATATGATCTGCTCATTCTGTTAAACAGAGCCATCAATTATGTTTTGAAAAAAACAGGAAGAGATAAAATTTCTCTTTCGAAACGTATAAAAGACAGCGTCAAAAAGGCAGTTCAATTTATTGATGATTTCGAAGTAGCGGCCATGGATTTGGCCATACAGAACGGGTATGATTATGTGATTTGTGGACATATTCACCAGCCGAAAGTACGGGGATATGAAAACGAAGAAGGTTCGGTAATTTATATGAACTCCGGCGATTGGGTCGAGAATTTAACGGCTCTGGAATACGATGGTAAGGAGTGGGCCATGTACAAATACGAAGAGGATGACTTTATTGATAAAAGTAAGCCAGCCGTGTTACCGATTCGCAAGAAATTTAAAGAAAAAGCAGTTATAGGATGAAAATATTATACGGTATTCAGGGGACGGGGATCGGACATTTGAGTCGCGCACGCGAACTATTGCCGGAATTAAGCAAACATGCTAATGTGGATGTAATGATTAGCGGGCATGATAGAGATATAAGGTTGGATAAGCCGATTAAATACCGCAGATCCGGAGTTAGTTTAACGTATAATCACAGAGGAGGGGTTTCTATTTTAGGAACCTTGCGAGACCTCCGTCCGATTCGTTTTTTAAAAGATATCCGGTCAACTTCTGTCCGAGATTATGATTTGGTAATCAGTGACTATGAACCAATATCGGCTTGGTCGGCAAAATTGGAACAGGTGCCCTCCATAGCACTGAGTCATCAGGCTTCTTTTTTATCAGATGTAACACCACGTCCCAAAGAACATTCTGCATCCGCCGAGGCTATTCTTCAGCATTTTGCACCTGCTGACCATGCGATAGGATTCCACTTTAATCGTTATGATGATTTTATTAAACCTCCCATTATTCGTTCGGAAATTCGTAAGGCACAGATAAAGCGGTGGAATCATATTACTGTTTATCTTCCAGCCTATCATCACAAAGTACTTCAGGATATTTTTGCTCCTTTTACCCACGTGAACTGGCATATATTTTCTCCATCTTGTTCATATGCCTTTGAGGAGGAGCATTGCCTGGTTCATCCGGTAGGATACCAATCCTTTTTAGAAAGTTTTGCTTCCTGCAGTGGTGTTATTTGTGGAGCGGGCTTTGAAACCTGTGCCGAAGCTATGTATCTGGGGAAAAAGATGTTAACAGTTCCAATCGAAAACCAGTATGAACAGGCTTGTAATGCTGCTGCTCTCCGGAAAATGGGAGTAGTAACGCTGGATACCCTTCATGATCGTTCACTTGCGCTCTGGAACTGGCTTGAAGATTACGAAACGGTGACTATTAATGAAATTGCCGATCCAAAAGAGGTGGTAGATCATCTTCTTAGAAAAGGAACTGAAATAGATAAGGCTGTGGCCTGTTGAATTAGATTACAAAACTATTTGCTTAATCAAAGTTAACATCAATATCATATTTTTCTCTAAGCACATTCAGGTGATGTTTTTCATGCCCAACGATAATATGAACCAAAGCCCTGACAGATAACTCCATTCCATTGGCCGTACCTATGCGTTGGGCCTGTTCTTCATCGAAACTGCTGAACAAGCTGATGTTGGAATTACGCTGGGCATCATATTCAGCAGACAAACTTTGGAGGCTTCTTGTATCGAAGGAAGCATGAGCCACATAGTCATCCTGGTCGTAACCCGGGAGTGATTTTTGTTCACCCCGTGCAATACTAAGCGCCCGATAAGCCATAATCCTTTCCGTATCAATAAGGTGGCCAATGACCTCTTTGACGCTCCATTTTCCTCTCTCATAGCGGTGATCAGCTTCGTCCGGAGTAAGTTGTTGAATCAGAGTATAGGTTTTTTGTCCCTGTTCAATAAGCATTTGGAGGACATTAGATCCGTTAACCAGACTAATATATCCTTCATAGTATTCGCCATATTCATCGGATGTGGGATGATTATCTTCCCAGGTAAAAAGAGCCATAACTATTCATACATTTTTTGTGTTGATATCCCTAATATTAGGAGATCATTTACTGATAAGAAAATTTAAAAATAAAAAAAGGCCGGATTGCTCCGGCCTCAAAAAAATAGGAAAGTGAGAAAGTAATTATTCGTTTACTTTATGGCTCTCATATGTTGCTTTACCCGATTCATTACCATCAATGATGGTAATTTGTGTATATGGATAGGCAACGCCATTAACTGTCTCCCAGTCTGAATGACGATTTTCAACCGTTACCTCGCTACCCATTTGGGGATTAAATTGCTTATAACGAATAATATCAGGATAGTTTGTTTCCTGGTTAAGCAATATAGTAACATTTGAATCGTCCACAGTTACATTAAGCTTATTATAGGTAGTACCATCGACCTCTTCGGTACCCAGGAACTGTGGATTAACTTCTCCAGCATTCAAAGCAATGGAAACAAAGCTTTTGTTTAGTGTACTTTTAAGGCTATTGGCCATCTGAGGGGGAAGAGGTTGTTCTTGTCCGCCGGCTGTCATCGTTCCCGATCCGTCCTTGTAGGAGAGTTGAACTTCACCCATGGGGGCTTGGATCGTTTGTTCAATAGCATCAGGATAATCAACGGTCATGGTCGTTTGCATGGTTTGACCCTGCTGCTGTACTTGTCCGGATACCGTCAGCGTATTGAGTTCTGTATCGGGACTAATGACGGCATCGGCCATTTGGTTGAGCAGTTGCTGTCCTTTTTCCGCATCTCCTTCGACTACTTCCTGTTCTCCACTGCCGGGCTCGGGAATACTGATGTCAATTTCGTTGACCTCCCCATATTTCTCCAGCTGATCTCCGATTTCATCTTTATTGCCGACAACCAAAATTTGGAGGTTATCGGGATTTAGATACTCTTGGGCTACAGACTGGACGTCTTCAATGGTTGTCTCTCTCACGTCTTCAATGTATTGCTCAAAGGCATTACTGGGCAATCCGCGATACGCATAGGACATCTGCTGGCTCAGCACTTCTTCATAACTGTCATACTCAAAAACAGCAGAATTCAGGATTTGATCTTTGGTATCCCGAAGTTCTTTTTCAGTAATGGGTTCGTTTTGAAGTCGTTCAATTTGTTCAACAATGGCATCAATAGCTTCAGCAGTGGTAGAACTTTTTGTCTGAACTCCTGCATAAAATACGCCGGGATAAAAACTATTCATACCATACCGACCGTAGACCGAATAGGCTAATCCCATTTCAGAACGGACAATCTGCAGCAGGCGTCCCGAAAATCCACCGCTGAGTACCTGGTTCATAACCTGTACTTTGGCATAGTCAGGATTGTCGCGCATGCCACCGATATGTCCCAGCATGACGAAGCTCTGGTTGACATCCGGTTTATTGATAAAGTTGATAGAGTTTTGGGGTTGGTAATTTACTTCGGGGAACTCAAGTGTCGTTTCATCTCCCGCCGGCAGTTGTCCAAAGGTTTCCTCCAGTTTTTCTTTCATCTCGTCAGAATCGAAGTCCCCAACGACTCCTACCATCATGTTATCAGCTTTAAAGTGCTCATTATGGAAATTTACCAAGTCTTCCCGGCTGATATTGTTAACTGTTTCATACTCGGTATTGCGTCCGTATCGTGAATCCTTACCGTAAATCAGGCGTTGGAATTCACGCGTGCCGATTTGCTGAACATCGTCATTGCGGCGTGAAATATTGGATTTAGTCTGGGTTTTAGCCAGTTCAATCTTTTCGTCTGGGAACGCAGGATTAGTCAGTACATCAATAAAGACAGGGATTAGTTCTTCAAAATCTTCCTTGAGAACATTCATACTGGCGCTGCCGTTAGTAAAACTAATACCGGTTTCAATACTTGCAGCCTTATTTTCGAGCATGGCATTGAGTGAATCAGCAGGATAGGTTTCCGTTCCACCTGATCGCATGACAGTACCCGTGATCGAAGCCAGCCCCGCTTTTTCGTTGGGAACCAGTACGCCACCAGTTCGTATTCGGGTAATTACGTTGATCAGAGGTAGTTCTGTATCCTCAACCAAATAAAAGGTAATGCCATTATCAGTGGTATAGGTTTCTACTTCTGGTTTTTGGAAATCATTGAGTTCCGGAAAATTTAAATTTTCATGCGGTGATTCGCCGGTTTGCTGTGCATGAGCTACTTTGGCAGTCTGAGTACTAAAGACGATCAAAACAGCTAACACACAAAGGATGCTGAATCTCTTCATAATAGTTGAGTTCTGGATATTGAAAAATTTCGGAATAGATTGGTTAGTTATTAGCATCGGTATCCTCCTCATCATTTGAATCCTCATTTACGATGACCCCAATGGTACGATTGTCCTTAGTAAAGTATTTCTGGGCTACACGCTGAATATCATCGAGAGTAACCTGCTCGAGCTCCTGGAGATCAGTGAATACCTTGCGCCAGTCTCCGCGCAGACTTTCTGCCGATGCCAGGGAGGAAGCCAAACCCGAATTGGAATCAAGGCTCCTGATAAGATTGGCACGGGCGTTGGTTCTGGCACGGTCAAGTGCTTCCTGAGATATTTCTCCCTTTTTTACTTTTTCTATTTCTTCGAGGATAGAGGTTTCAATAGTATCCACACTAACACCTTGATTGGGTATGGCCAGGGTAGCAAATAAGGTCTCATATTTTTGGCCGGGATAGCCGTTAAAAGCTGTGACCTGAAGCGCCGTTTGCTCCTCATCAACCATGCGTTTATATAAAATTGAGGTTCGCCCGCCAGATAAAATACTGCCTAGCAGCTGCAGCGCTTTGGAATCCGGATGATCCTGCGAAACAGTATGATATCCCATTAGAAAATAGGGTTGTGATTGACCCTCTATGGTAAAACGCCGCTCTCCTCGCTGTTCTGGTTCTTTAGTATATACAGGAGGTGGCTTGGGACCCGGTTCTATATCTCCAAAGTATTTTTTAGCGAACTCTTTAGCTTCTTCCGGATTGACATCGCCCGCTATTGCAAATGTAATATTGTTAGGTACATAATAGGTGTTATAAAACTCTCTGGCATCTTCCATCGTGGTAGCGGTAATATCAGAATGCCATCCTACCGTTGGCCGGCCGTAAGGATGAGCAGTAAAAGCGACAGCAGTAAACTCTTCAACTAAGCGGCCAATAGGTTGCGACTCGGAACGCATGCGACGTTCTTCACGCACTACTTCTTTTTCTTTATAGAATTCGCGGAATACCGGATTTTTGAATCGGTCGGACTCCAGGCTAAACCAAAGCTCAAGGCGATTTTCCGGGAGGCTGTAAAAGTAGTTGGTGCGGTCCTGACTGGTGGTGGCATTCATGCCGGTACCGCCATTTCGATCTATAATCTGAGAGAATTCATTGTTAACGACATATTCTCCCGCTTTTTCCTGGAGATCTTCAAACTGGCTCCAGAGGGTATCCATTTTAGCAGAGTCTGGTTGAGTACTGTATTTCTCAGCCAGCCATTCCTGGTAGGTATTATCGAGTTCTTCAAGTACTTTCTGTTCTTCCTGCCAATTGGTAGTGCCTACAGTGTGAGTTCCTTTAAAGGCCATATGTTCAAAAATATGGGCCATGCCGGTATGGCCTACAGGTTCATTTGCGCCTCCTACATTTACATAGGTGGCAAAACTGACGACGGGGGCTACCGGTCGTTCGATAATGATAAAGGTGAGTCCATTATCAAGGGTGAACTCGGTTACTTTTTCTTCAAACTCTTCGAGTGATTGTGCTTGGGTCAACTGGCCGGATGAGGCAAATAGCACGAGCAGAAATCCCAAGATCCAGGTACTGGTTTTAAGTCTCATATATATACTCCCGATTTAAGTTAGAAAGATTATAACTATTAACTTCTTAAAAGGACTATCTCTTTTGATCCACCCATTGAAGGCCAACGTGTGGTTGTAATGTATTAATGGTCCTCTAATTAACTAAAGAAGAAATTTTAGTATAACATCAGCAAGGCTGTACGAAAAAAAGGCAAAAAGGTTACAAAAAAATATATCTGCTTTAAAATGGGGGGGGGATGGTATGCAGATGAGCTTATATAGACTCTCTATCAAGAAGGGTCAAAAAGAAGAGGTTGTTACAGGCTTTTGAGCATACCATTCGATAAAGGAATCCAATGCCAGATGATGGAATCCTGGAAATAGAAAATACAGTATCCAGTGTTTGGATAAATCCTGTTATGACTCTTGACTTTCAAGAAATTCCCGGGTGATCTTTTGGGTTTGCTCAGCCCCCATATATTTTTCCAGGTCGTAAAGCGATACCTTCTTTTCCCCACCATCAAATGAATAGGTGAGGTGGCCATTTTCAATTTCGCTTTTGACCTCGTCAGTCGTCATATCCAACATTTTTCCGACTTCTTCCAGTGTGAACATCGAACGCATATGCTAACAATATTTGATGTAGTAAGAGTTAATTTCACTTTTGACGTAGGCTAAAGATATAAAAATTGAACTTTATTGCTAGGTCGAATCCTTAATTTTTTCAAAGTTCTTTTTTAGTATAAATAATCAGCTTAATTTTTTAATTTCTGCATGCCGAAAGCAACTGACAAGGTGATCGTTGACTAATCCCGTAGCCTGAAGGTGGGCATACATGGTGGTGCTGCCTACAAATTTGAAGCCTCTTTTCTTTAGATCGGCACTGAATTTATCGGATAATGGGGTTGTTGCCGGTACTTCGTTTTGGCGCTGCCAGTTATTTTGAATGGGTTCCCCATCTACAAACGACCAGATATATTCACTGAAGCTTCCGTGGCTTTTCTGGATAGCTATGAATTGTTGTGCATTATGGATTGCCGCACGGATTTTGCGCTCGTTACGAACAATTTCTTTGTTTTTAAGTAGCTTTTGAATTTTTTGTTCATCAAAACGAGCCACTTTTTGGACATTAAAATTGGCAAATGCCCTTCGATAGCCTTCTCGTTTTTTTAGGATAGTACTCCAGCTCAAACCCGCCTGCGCGCTCTCAAGCGTTATAAATTCAAATTGTGTGCGATCATCATGCACTGGTACACCCCATTCTTCGTCATGATAACGCACGTATTGATCGAATGTATTGAGACACCACGGACATCTGTTTTTCATAATTGCCTTTTTGTTAAATGAAGGTTAAAGTTCGCCTTGATTAAAGGTATCAATAATCCATAAGACAACAGACCAATGCACTGGGAAAAACTCGTTGATGAATTTGCAGATAAAAGTAATATAAGTAAAGTCCTTTCCAATCAGGTTGAATCGCTAACTTATTTTTTGGAAAAGGTTGTCCGAAAAAAAGAAGAGGATGATTTTCTGCAGGAGCTGGTGAACCTACCGAAGCTGGCAGCAAAGGCTTTCGATGAAGGAGATGATGAGGCTTTTGATGAGATGGAAGAGCTGATTGCCTCTTTCTCAACAGATGAAATTACTCGGTTACTACGTTATTATACCGTCTTTTTTCACCTGATGAATTCCCAGGAGCAGCGGGAAATTACGCGCATCAATAGGGATCGGGCTATGAATACCGATCCGGAATCTCCACGCAGCGAAAGTATAGGAGAAGCAATTTATTTCCTAAAGGAGGAAGGTTATTCAGCAAAAGAAGCGGCAGAGGTTATTGCGAAGCTGGATATCCAGCCAACAATTACAGCTCACCCCACCGAAGCTCGTCGCCACAGCGTACTGCAAAAACAGCAGCATATTACGCGTATGATTGATGAACTTCGTCAGGGAAGTCTTACCCCGGATGAGCAGATTGCACAGACAATGGACATTCTCAATGAAATTCACCTTTTGCTGGCTACTGATGAAGTACGGACAGAAAAAGTAACGGTAGAGGATGAGGTCGAAAACGGCATGTTTTATTTTATGAATGCCATCTGGGAAACGGTGCCGGTGCTCTATGATGATCTTCGCAATGCATTCAATACCTATTATGATGAGGTACCCGATTTATCCACTATTCTGCGCTACCGTTCCTGGATTGGCAGCGATCGGGATGGAAATCCCAATGTTACCTCGGATGTAACCTGGGATACTATTTTAGAACAGCGGGAGAATGTAATGCTTCTTTACCTTGAAGAGCTGGATGAACTGCGCAGCTATCTGAGTATTTCTCAAAACAAATATAAGATTTCGGAGGAGCTGGATACTTCGCTTAAAAAAGATGAAGAAAACGATCAGCTCTCGGAACGTTATCAACGGCTGTATAAGCAAGAGCCTTATCGCCGAAAAGTAACCCATATGATGCATAAGCTGGAGGAACAGCTCGAGGCATTAGAGTCTGATAGTCGTTCGTATATTTGCCAGAAGGCAGACGAGTATACGGCGGAAGACTTTATTTATGAACTTAAACTTATTGCCGAAAGCTTGCGCCAATCGGGATTGGAAGAAGTTGGATCAGTAGGTAAACTTGAGCATTTGATTCTGCGGGCAGAGACCTTTGGCTTCCATATGGCGGCGCTTGATATTCGTCAGCACAGTGGAGTCCATGAACATGCGGTGTCTGAACTTCTTTCTATTGCCGAAGTTACGGATAATTACGCCGACCTTCCGGAAGAGGAGAAGCTTGAGATCCTTACAAACGAACTCAGTAATCCGCGTCCCTTGTCGCCGGTAAAGGTGCAGCTGAGTGACCAAACCACGCAGATGTTGAAGGTCTTTTCGCTTATTGGTGATTTGTTGGCCCTCGATAAGAACAGTTTCGGCAGCTATATCATCAGCATGACACATGGTGTTAGTGACATGCTAGAGGTTTTGGTTCTGGCCAAAGAGCGAGGCCTGTGGAATGAAGAAGGTGGAGAGGTATACAGTGATATAGATGTCGTCCCTCTTTTTGAAACCATTGAGGACCTTGAAGTATGCGGGGAATTAATGAGTCAGATGTATGAGAGTGATCTTTACCAGAAACAGTTGGAGGCCCGGGGTAACATTCAGGAAATTATGCTTGGCTATTCCGATAGTAACAAAGATGGCGGCTACTGGATGGCGAACTGGGCGCTGGAAAAGGCGCAGCAGGATCTCGGACGTGTTTGCCGGGAATATGATATGGATTTCCGTCTGTTTCACGGACGTGGTGGAACGGTCGGTCGCGGGGGGGGACGGTCAAATAAAGCGATTCTGGCATTACCACCGATCAGTAACAATGGTCGTATTCGTTTTACTGAGCAGGGAGAGGTGATCTCTTTCCGATACTCGCTGGCTTCTATTACGCGTCGGCACCTGGAACAGATCGTAAACGCTATGATCAGGGTAACGGTTGCGGAGCAGGGCTTTACGGATGAAGAAAATGACTTTTTCCAAACTATGGAGCAACTCTCCAAACGTTCTATGGAGGCGTATCGGGAACTCATTGATGATGAGGACTTTTGGCCCTGGTATACTTCAAAGACTCCTATCGA
>CAYXVW010000047.1:0-13440 GCA_964468695.1 uncultured Balneolaceae bacterium
GGATGTTTAAGTGCAGTGGTTATGGCATGGTATCCTCCCAAATCGGTTCCGGCTACGATAGTATAATCAATCGGATTGTGATCCTTTATATAGGGTACTACTTCATCCACCAGGTACGACTCATATTGTTGATGACGTACCAGCCGCTGTGATGGTGTAGCTTTATCATTCAGGAAACTTTCTTTATCTACCGAGGAAATACAATAAAGCTGGTTAAAACCATTTTTAAGCTGATAAGAAATAGCATTAATCATTCCGAATTTCTCCCATTGATGACAACTTGCTCCTCTGGTTGGAATTCCGATCACCGGCGTACCGGAGGAGCCGTAAATAATAAGCTCCATATCCTTGCCCAGGCTAGGGCTGCGCCACTGTATTTTCTCCTTATCCATTACATCCTCTTATTAATAGTTTATTGGCCATTAGATATTTTTAAAATGGAATATAACAGATACTATGCTTTAGTGTAAATTTTGTTATCGGATCAATATGATCGTATTCAGGAATTGGCCATCCTGGTTTGATAAAAGACCCGGGGAATGATCGCCAGTTTTTCGGTAGTATTGAGATAGGCACGCACATCAAAAACGTCGTAATTGTTTTCCTCGATTTTATCCAGAATACGACTGTAATTATAACGGGCTAAATAAACCGGGAGCTGACTGTCTTTAGCAAGCAAGGTCACTCCCTTTTCGGAACGGTCATAGTACCGTCGGGCCCGGTCAATCTGGTAGGCCAATAGTTTTTTCACAGAGGGTGTTAATGAATGGGAAAATAGATCTTCTTCTGAAACTCCGAACTTAGCTAACTCATTTTGTGGTAAATAAATCCTTCCTTTTTGCAAATCCTCTCCCACATCCCGTAAGATATTGGTCAGCTGCATGGCAATTCCCAGATCTACCGCATAGCCGAGGGCCTCCCGGGACTTATAACCGAACACCTGACTCGTCATTAATCCGACAATGGACGCCACCTTAAAAGAATAGTCATACACTTCATCAAAGGTTTGATACCGACTTTTATAGAGATCCATGCATACCCCTTCCATAAGTCCGAATGGTAGCTCTATAGGAATATCATACCGTCTTAACACATCAGAGAAAGCTGTAAGAATCGGATCCTCAAAGGAACGTCCATCATAGGCTTCTTGCAGATTCTCTTTCCACCTTGCCAGCCGTACTTTCACATCTGAAATCTCCAGTTCCTCCTTTGCGATCAGATCTTCCGCTTCATCAACCAGATCATCCACATAGCGGCATAAGCTATAAATGGCAAAAATCCCCCGCTGTTTGTGATTGGGTAAAAACCGCGTGGCCATGTAAAACGTTTTGGCATGCTCCCGGGTTATCGCCCTGCAGCGAGCATAGGCTTTTTTGAGGTGCTCTTCATCAAGCTCATCAATAACCGAACGATGGAAGGAGGTCCGGCGATACAAAGGCCTTATAAAGTTATAGGGAATGCGCAGTAAATCATTCATAAATAAAGCCAACATTATCTGAAGCGTTCACCTTACCAACATGATGGTTTATTTAAATCATTCCCCTGCTCCATACTTTTTGTTTTACGAATTAACAGAAAACTGTAGTAAAATTTCAATTCTTCTTAACTTTTTTCGATTTTCTAAATGACTTAAAATTTTAGCTAATTATTTGAATCGTGGGAAACTACTCAATTGACAATCAGGATCTCAACAATTGTATCACCCAAACAAGTGTACCCGCTGCGGGTACTCCCTATCGCGGCAAGGTACGGGATGTCTATTCACTGGGAGATGATAAACTTGGTATCGTAGCCAGTGACCGTATCTCGGCTTTTGATCATATTATGAAACAGGCGATCCCTTACAAGGGTCAGATTTTAAACAGCCTCGCTGCATTTGCCTTTAACAAAGTTGATGACCTGGTAGAGACCCATATTATTGACGTTCCTCATCCCAATGTAACCATTGCTAAAAAATGTGAGCCCATCCCTATTGAGGTAGTTATCCGTGCCTGCCTGACCGGTCACGCTGCGCGGGTCTATCAATCAGGAAAACGTACACTTTGTGGTGTTGAGTTGCCCGACGGGATGGTTGAAAATCAGAAATTCGAAGAACCTATTTTGACTCCCGCCACAAAAGCCGAAGAGGGACATGATGAGGATATATCCGAAAAAGAGATCCTGGACCGAGAGATTGTAGATCCCGACCTTTGGAAAGAAATCAGGACGAAAGCATTTCAGATATTTGAGCGGGGACAAGAAATTGCCAATAAACAGGGACTCATTCTGGTAGATACTAAATATGAGTTCGGGCTTTGCAATGGTGAGCTAACCCTTATTGATGAAGTCCACACTGCCGATTCTTCCCGGTATTTTTATTCTGAGGGATATGAACAGAGACTAAAGGAAGGAAAGCCTCAAAAACAACTCTCAAAAGAATTTCTGCGGGAATGGCTTATGGAGCACGATTTCCAGGGCAAAGAAGGTCAAGAGCTTCCCGACCTGCCGGATTCATTGCGCATCAAGGTTTTTGAACGTTATTCCGAATTATTTGAAAAGCTGACGGGTAAATCTTTTGAGCCTACTCCTATTAATATCGAGGACCTGAATAATAAGTTGCAGGAGATATTTACTCAATATCAATAGCGGGTTCCGAAGAATAGCTGCTCTTCTCACCAGTAGCGTTAAACTTATCGGCCAGGCGACTAAGGGCTTTTTTACCCAGCATAGCCTTCCGTGCAAAGTTACGTTCTTTGTCGTTTTGGGAAAGATAATCCTCGAACGACTCGCGCTCTGCACGATTTAAATTGCCGTCTATATAATCGGTTAAAAAATCGGTGAGTGTTTCATCACGATCAAATTCGGTAATATCCATAGATAATAAAATAAGGGTAATAAATGATTAAACAAGTTCATCTATTACCCTCATACCGAATTACACAGAGATTGTTCCCGGAAAAACGTGATCTTCTAAAAGTTCTTGTAATTTTGCCCGTCCACGGTTAATACGCGACTTAACCGTTCCCATTGGTAAATCTGCAATTTCGGAAATTTCATCGTAGGAAAGCTGCTGGATATCCCGTAAAACAACCACTTCACGGAAATCTTCACTGAGCTCCATAAGGGCCTTTTCCAGCTCATCCATGCACATTTTTTCGTGTAAAACATCATCAGGAAGGATATCAGGATCCTCCAGCTTCATGGGACGATCTTCGGAATCATCGGGATCCTTATGGATGGTGACTTTTGTCATCCGCTTTTTCTTTTTGTACAAACTTTTCGCCAGGTTGATGGCGATAGTATACATCCAGGTAGAAAACTTGGCTATACGCTCATAGGAATGCCGGCTGCGAAAAACGCGAAAGAACGTCTCCTGTACCAAATCTTCACAGTCGTTGTGATTGTGCGTATAGCGATATAAGAAATTGTGCAACCGATCCTGGTAGCGCTCGACTAATAAATTAAAAGCTTCTTCGTAACCAGATTGAAAATGCTCCATTAAATCTTCATCAGATAACTGCTGAAGTTTTGCTCTGGATATTGCTTCCATAAAAGTAGACCCACTTTATTTGCGATTGACGATGTTTAGAATCATCAACAACCGCTATGGGTATCAGTTGATGATTCTCTTAATCATCAGGAGAAGTATCGTCGAGGGGTCCATTGTTGAAAAACCTTTTGCCGCTCTATCAGCATCCAGTAGTGTTTCAAATATTCTGGGCATCTCCGAAAGCTTAAAAGCTGAAGCGTCTTTCCACAATTTGTTGAAGTACCAGTTATTACTGACACCTAAGGTTTTCTGAACTTGTTTTTTCGAATTACCCTTAGCGGACAGACGCTGAATCTGCCAGATGTTTGAAAACACATTGTAAAAGAACCCCACGGAACGAATAATTTCTCCCGTGTTCGCTTTAGAGTGCTGCAACATCTGTTCCGCAATAAAGAGGGACTCATCCAGGTTTCGCTCAAACAGGGCGTCTTTTAGCTCAAACACCGAATATTCGCGATAAAGGCCGATTATTTTTTTTATATCCTCTTTTTTTATCGCATCGGAAGTGTCCACAAAAGTACACACTTTATCTATTTCTGTGGACAGTAACTGTAAGTCGCTCCCTACATATTGTGCCAGCATCTGTGCCGCCGGCGGACGAATAGTCTTGTTATGTTGGTTTTTTACCCAGTTCATAATCCAGTCGGCCAGCTTATAATCCGGTACCTCTTCAAATTCCTGGTAACGGACATGCTCTCCTTTTTTTATAGCCTTCCCGATTTTAGTACGTCCATTTGGCTTTTTTGAATCTATGCAAACAAACAGCGTCGTCGGGTTGGGATTTTCCAGGTAGGGAATAAAATCGTCAATTTCTCCCCCGTAACTGCTCTCTTCACTATAGCTGCTAAGTTTACTAAAATCCCGAAGGATAACGACCCGCTCATCCGCCATCATAGGATAACTGCGAATAATGGAAAGCACCTTCTCAGGAGTAACATCGCGACCGTAGAGAAGATCAAAGTTAAAATCTTTTTGATCTTCCGGGACCAGCCCTTCCACCACATCCTGGAGTTTATCCAGAAAGAACTTTTCTTCACCGCAAAAAAAGTATACCGGTTTCCGGTCTCCTGACTTTAGTTCTTTCAGGAGATCAGAATAGTGATCGATACTGGTCTTTTTGGCCACGCTGTTATTGGTTATAAATTATTATTATCGGTTCTTCTCAATAACCAATAATAATTGGTTAAAAACTAGGGAGTTAATCTTCCCATCATGCGGGGGAATGGAATGGTCTCACGAACATGATCAAGTCCACATAGCCATGACACCGTTCGTTCCAGTCCCAGGCCAAAGCCCGAATGGGGTACAGTTCCATACTGTCGCAAATCAAGGTACCACTGGAAAACATCTTCCGGCAGGTTGTGTTCGGCAAGACGTTTCTTTAGCGTATCCAGATCGGCTTCACGCTCGCTCCCTCCTATCACTTCCCCATAGCCTTCCGGGGCCAGCATATCTACCGCCAGGGCCAGGTTTTCATCCTCGGGATCGCGCTTCATATAAAAAGCCTTAATTTCTGCAGGGTAGCGGTGAACAAAAATGGGAGTATCATACTGCATGGTGAGCAGCGTCTCGTCACTGCCTCCGAAATCTTCACCCCAGGTAAAGTTCAGGGCCGATTCGCGCCAATCCGGTATATTGCGAAGATCTTCTTCAATTTGATCAATCCGTGCTCCGATCTCTTTTATCCGCTGATCTATCTGAGCTTTACGCCATTTCTTTGCCTGTCCGCGCTCTTTCTCGATTTCTTCCTGCTCTTCCTGCAGTTCAGTTTTTTCCTGCTTGCGGTCTTCTACCATTTGGTCCAGCATCTCCGCCATTTCATCGCTTTTGAGCCGTTCTACAGCCTCAGTATAAGATATACGGGGAAACGATTCTTCAACCGTTTTCTTGAGATTTGTAGTATCTCTTTCGAGAATTTCCAGCTCGTTTTCGCATCGCTCCAGAACCTTTTTGATCACAAATTTGGTAAAATCCTCCGCCAGATCAATATTCATATCCAAATCATAGAATGCCATCTCCGGCTCAATCATCCAAAACTCTGTCAGGTGGCGGCGGGTCTTGCTTTTCTCCGCCCGAAACGTAGGACCAAAGGTATAAATGAGTCCGTGTGCCATCGCCATTGCCTCCCCATAAAGCTGGCCTGATTGCGTTAAATACGCCTCTTCGTCAAAATATTCGGTTTCAAAAAGATTGGTCGTCCCCTCGGCCGCATTACCGGTAAAAATCGGGGCGTCCATCTGCACAAATCCACGCTCCTGGAAAAAAGTATGGATGGCATAAATAATAGCATTACGCACACGCATGGCCGCCCACTGCCGGCGGCTGCGCAGCCAGAGGTGACGATTTTCCATCAAAAAGTCCACTCCGTGCTCCTTTGGTGTAATAGGATAATCTTCGGCTACCTGTATTACCTTCAAATCAGTAACCTGAACTTCGTATCCTCCAATACTTCTCTCATCTTCTACAACGGTGCCGGTAACCTCGAGCGAGCTTTCCTGTCGCAGGGTGTCGGCGGCATTCCACACTTCTTCACTGACCGCATCCTTGGCCACCACACACTGGCATATACCGGAACCATCGCGCAACTCCAGGAAATAAAGATTTTTACTGCTTCTATAATTGTACACCCATCCTTTGAGCGTTATCTCTTCATCGACATGATCTGATAAATTTGTTATATAAACCATCAATAAGGCTTTTTCTTGATCTGATTGTTTCTTTTTTATTGGCTAATGAGACTTTTAAAATCTGTACCCAAGGATAGCAGTTATTACAAATACAATCAACGAAACGAAGGGTATAGTTTTATTAACCTGAATCGATATTTATTACATCCCGATAAACAATTTTATACCCCTTGGTCTTTTGCCTCACCGCTTGTTTTTTAATACAAATATCAACCCAGTTTTAGAATACTATTTCGTTCTGGAAAAAGTGAAATTCTCCCTTTTTATTTAGGTTTATCCTTATTATGCTTGTGTTTATTTAAAAAATGGAAAGGCACTGTTTAACCGCTACCTATGCAAAAACGAAAGTTACGTCGAAAATTTCTGCACGACGGCTCTGGTCAACTTACCTACGAAATTCGGGAAATTGTAAGTCTTGCCGAACAATTCCAGAAACGGGGACTGTCAATCACCTGGGAAAATATAGGTGATCCTATTGCAAAAGGAGAAAAACTTCCGGACTGGATAAAGGAAATTATTGTTGACCTTGTTAAAGACGACAGTACCTATAGCTACAGCAGTACAAAAGGCAATCCACAAGCCCGTGAGTTTTTGGCACAAAAGGTCAATGAACGAGGGGGATGCACCATCTCTGCAGATGAAATCGTTTTTTTCAATGGCCTGGGAGATGCCGTAGGCAAAGTATTTGGATACCTTAAGAAAGAGGCACGTGTTATTGGCCCCTCTCCCGCTTATTCTACGCATTCCTCCGCCGAGGCCGCGCATTCCGGATATAAACACCTGACATACAAGCTTGATCCGGACAATAACTGGCTCCCCGATATCGATGATCTCCGCAAAAAAGTAAAATACAACGATTCTATTGCGGGATTGCTTATTATCAATCCGGATAATCCCACCGGGGCCGTTTATCCCCAATACATTCTGGAGGAAATGGTTAGCATTGCCCGGGAGCACCGCCTGTTTATGATCTGCGATGAAATTTACGGGAACATCATATATAACGGATCTGATACAGCGGCACTCAGCCAGGTCATCGGGGACGTTCCGGGTATTGCCCTTCGCGGTATTTCAAAAGAATATCCATGGCCGGGTGCACGCTGCGGCTGGATGGAAGTATTCAACCAGGACCACTACCCTGCTTTTAAAACTTATATAGAGACGCTTGTCAACGCAAAAATGCTGGAGGTAAGTTCAACAAATCTGCCTCAGCTCTCTATTCCCCGAATCATGGGGGATCCGCGTTACCAAAGCCATCTGGAAGCGCGTAAAGAGATGTTTGCAGAACGAGCTGCTGAAGCTTATAAAATATTCTCTAGCGTAGACGGCATAAAGGTCATAAAACCACAGGGCGCTTTTTATATGACGGTACTCTTCGATGATGGAGTCTTAACTCAAAATCAAAGACTTCCGATCTCCGAAGCTGATATCAAAGCCCTTCTGCAGGAGAATACGGACGATATCGCCCTTGATAAGCGCTTCGTCTATTACTTATTGGCTTCCACCGGGATATGTGTTGTGCCTCTTACGGGATTTGCCAGTGACAAATACGGTTTTCGCCTTACCCTTTTGGAAACCGACGATAAAAAAAGAAGACATACCTGGCAAACAATCGCCCATAATATCGAGAAATACCTGCTTTCCTAACATCCCTTCTTTCTTAGCGTAATATTGTCAGAGGCCATAACTATACCCTCTCTGTTCCTTTTTATTATTAGGCCTTATACTAAACATTCCTATTATTTTTATTATTTAATATTATTCTCCTTAATTATTTAAATAATAAAGGAAATAAAAATAATTATTTAAGTTGTTTATTGTCTTAATACAAAATACATTAATGGCGTTTGACTTAGGACTCAATATTCTTAGGTCAAATCGAATAAAAACTTAAATAACTATAAGTTATAGAAATGAAAAAATACAGCATTCTAACTTTGGCTTTCTTATTTGCGGGAGTAGCAGATGCATTTGCAGCTGATTCAGCAGCAATGCAAGACGCTGCTGCAACCCAAACAAACCTTAATTATGTGTGGACAATAGTTGCCGCCATTCTGGTTTTCTTTATGCAATCTGGTTTCGCCCTACTTGAAACCGGATTCACCCGGTCAAAAAATGCGGTCAACATTATCATGAAGAACTTCATGGATGTTGGAGCCGGCGGACTTGTCTTCTTCGCTGTGGGCTTTGGGCTCATGTTTGGTACCACTGCAGGAGGATGGATCGGAACCGATGGCTTTTTTCTAACAGGAATTGAAGGACAGGAAACCACTTGGACATGGGCATTCTTCGTTTTCCAGGCTGTCTTTGCAGCTACTGCGGCAACCATCGTTTCCGGTGCCGTCGCTGAACGAACAAAGTTTACCGGTTATTTGCTCTTCTCTATTGCCATTACGGCCTTCATTTATCCCGTATTTGGCTCATGGGCATGGGGAGGTTTGTTTAACGGAAGCGGATGGTTAGAAGGCCTTGGCTTCATCGACTTTGCAGGCTCTACGGTTGTACACTCTGTCGGAGGCTGGGCTGCACTGGCCGGCGCATTAATTGTTGGTCCACGTGTAGGTAAATATGATGAAGAAGGAAAACCGAAACATATTCCGGGTCATAGTTTGCCCCTCGCTGCTTTGGGTGTATTTATTCTCTGGTTCGGATGGTTTGGTTTCAATGCCGGTTCTACCACTGCCGGAAGTACTGATATTGCTTTAATTGCAATGAATACCTTTCTCTCAGCAGGTGCCGGTGCTACTTTGGCTATGATTGTTACCTGGATAAAAGACGATAAACCGGACGCTCCTATGACGCTTAACGGCGTACTGGGTGGCTTGGTTGCCATTACCGCCGGATGTGCTAACCTGACTCCGGGCTTGGCAATTATTACCGGAGCTATTGCCGGTGTCGTTGTGGTTTACGCTACCGAATTTCTTGAAAAATTCGTTGATGATCCCGTAGGAGCTATCGCTGTACACGGAGTTTGCGGTGCATGGGGAACGTTTGCTGCAGGACTTTTTGACTCTACCAACGGACTGTTTGGAACCGGGGCTTTCGACCCATCAATTATCGGTGTTCAACTTATTGGTATAGCAGCAGCTTTCGTATGGACCTTCGGGGTCAGCTATGTATTGTTCAGCATTATTGATGCTACCGTGGGACTTAGAGTCAATGGCCAGCTTGAGGCGAAAGGACTTGACCTCCACGAACATGACAACAGAGCTTATCCGGAGTTTGTAGGTTCGGACGAGTTTATTCCGGGAGAAGTGTAACAACACATTCTCTCCTACATTTACATTAAATAATAAAAATGGCTGACGGGAGCACTTTAGCGGGTTCTTCCCGTCAGCCTAAACAATGCCTAAACAATTCAAAAGAACTGCCTAAACACTATAGAAAATATTATGACAAATTTTACGAAGATCAATACGATAAAATACTTCTTAACCGCACTTTCAATTCTGTTCCTGGCCACAAGCTTTCAAACGGTTAAAGCCCAGGATGATGGGGAAGTGACTGTAAGTACTGGGGTCGATATATATAGCACCTATGTATGGCGTGGTGTCGCTTATGCCGGGCCTTCTTTACAACCATATGTTGAACTTGGCGCTGGTGGATTTACACTGGGAGCCTGGGGTTCGCAAGGTATCGATGGTTCATTTACCGATGGATCCAACGGATTCCAGGAAATGGACTTATATACAAGCTACACCTTTGATTTTGGCTTGAGTCTGGGAGTAACGGACTATTACTACCCTGGGACACTTTATTTTGAGGAAGATAGTCATGCCTTTGAACTCAATGGTGGTTATAGCACGGGTGACCTGTCTTTATCTGCCAATTATATTTTTGCCGGTGGAGGTTCAGTCGGAGACGATGTTTACTTCCAACTGGGATACGACGTTGGTCAGGCAAACCTCTTTATTGGAGGCGGCGATGGATGGCATTCCACTGATACTGAATTCACTATTGTGAATATTGGTATCGGCACAAGCAAAGAGATAGAAATTACCGACAGCTTTTCACTTCCGGTGAGCGGAGCAGTTATATTAAATCCTGATACGGAACAATTTTATATAACGGCGGGTATTTCTTTATAAAAATCTACCAATCCCTACAGGTCCTTATCTATCCCTACTTTAATGGACCTGAAAGCATCCGTCATGCATAATGGCGGATGCTTTTTTATTTCTCAGGTGTCAATACAGCTTCAGAAAAAGTGTTTTTGCTGAAAAATTCCCGGGCAAACTTTTGCACCTCCTCTGCCTGCACTTCGTCAATATTTTCCACCAGCTCGTCAAGCGTTATGTAACGGTTAAAGTAGATTTCACTTTTAGCCAGCCGCGACATACGGTTGCTCATACTTTCCAAAGATAGCATAAGCTTTCCTTTGAGCTGTGATTTTGCCTCTTCCAGCTCTTGTTCAGGTATAGGCTCTTCGATCAATCGGTCCAGCTCCCGGTTGATAAGCTCCCGTACGTGATCCACATACTCTTCGTCGGTACCTACATAAATACCGTATAGTCCCGTGTCGATATATGACTGGTTAAAGGAAGTAATGGTATAGCAATATCCGTATTTTTCTCGCACATTCTGGTGAAGGCGTGAACTCATTCCGCCCCCCAATACCGTATTGGCCAACAGCAATCGGTACTTATCCTCATGATCGTAATGCAGTCCCCGGCGGCCGGTGATAAGATGAGTTTGTTCAATGGGTTTGGTCAGTTTAAGCTTCTCCACCTGGTATTCCGGCAGTGTCTGGTCGAGTTCCCTTAATTCTTTATCTTCAATATCTCCAAAGACCTCCTTAACCAGCTCAACCACCTTCTCGTGCTCTACATTACCGGCAACCGCCACCAGCAGATTCGAAGGCTGGTAACGCCCTTCCATGTACTCATAAAGATTATCTCTGCTAAAGGCAGAAACCGTTTCTTCATATCCCAGAGTAGGTCGTCCCAGCGGATGTCCTTCAAATATCTTGGCGCCAAACTTCTCAAACAGATAGTCATTGGGACTATCGCGGTACATTTTCATCTCCTCAATAACTACTTTCTTTTCCTTCTGAATTTCCTCTTCGGGAAAAGAAGGATGCAATACCATATCTGACAGTACATCCAGCGCTTTATCAAGCTGGGTATTGAGACAGCGCGAATAGTAGCAAGTATATTCCGATGACGTGAAAGCGTTTAAATACCCCCCTACCGATTCCATACTCATTGCTATATCATAGGAAGATCGCGTTTCTGTACCTTTAAACAACATATGCTCCAGAAAATGAGTAACACCAGACAAGTTTTGGCTTTCATTTCTGCTTCCGGTCTTTGCCCAAATACCCACAGATACACTCTTTACACTGGGTACGCGTTCAGTAACAATCTTTAGGCCATTATCGAGTATGGTCTTTTTTGTCGAATTCAGTTGTTCCTGCTTTTCATTATTCATAGTTAAATTCATTTCTTCTTTTGCTCTTGATAAAGAAAGCGCCATCCCGCAAAACGAGATGGCGCTTTATCACTTTTTTAGTGCACTGCCCTAATTAAGACTGTTAATTTTCATCTTCGGGGAGCAATGCTTTGCGGGAAAGACGAAGCTTTCCGCCATGCTCTACTTTCAGGAGCTTAACATCAATTTCATCTCCAACTGAAAGCACATCACTTACATTTTTCACATGGCTGTGATTAATCTCCGAAACGTGCAGCAAGCCATCCTTACCCGGTACAATCTCCACAAAAGCACCGTAATCTTTAATGGCTTTTACCGTTCCGTGATAGGTTGCACCTTCTTCCAGATGTCCGACGATACCTTCGATACGCTTCTTAGCTTCTTCAGCTTTGGAGAGCGCATCGGCGGTAATGGTAATTTTACCTACCTCCCGCTCTTCATCTTCTTCTACCCAAATTTCAGTATCCGTTTCTTTTTGAAGGGTTTGAATCACTTTTCCGCCCGGTCCAATAACCGATCCGATTTCATCAGCATCAATTTCCATATTGATAAACTGCGGAGCAAATTCAGAGATCTGCTCACGGGGTTCGGAGATGGTTTCTGCCATCTTATCAAGAATATGCAGGCGACCTTTGCGCGCTTGTTCAAGAGCTTCTTCCAGCTTCTCGTATGAAATACCACTTACCTTCATATCCATCTGGCAAGCGGTAATTCCGTCACGGCTTCCGGCCGTCTTAAAGTCCATATCTCCCATAAAGTCTTCTTCTCCACGAATATCGGAAAGTACAATAGACTCATTCTCACCGACAATCATTCCCATAGCAATTCCTGCCACGGGTTTCTTCAGGGGTACTCCGGCATCCATAAGGGCCATTGACCCACCACAGACAGAAGCCATGGAGGACGAACCGTTAGATTCCGTAATATCAGAGATAACCCGGATCACATATCCGAACTCGTCAAATGATGGCATTAATTTGCTGATAGAACGTTCGGCAAGGTGGCCGTGTCCAATTTCACGTCGCCCGGGGCCGCGCATAAATCCGGCTTCACCAACGCTGTAATTTGGGAAATTATAGTGTAAAAAGAACTTCTTATCCTTTTCGGTCAACAGGGTATCTATTGACTGAGCATCTTTTTGCGTTCCCAGCGTTACGGAAACTAATGCCTGTGTTTCCCCGCGGGTAAAAATCGCAGATCCGTGGGTACGTGCCAGGTAATCAACCTGAGTCCAGATATCCCGGATATCCTCAGGAGAACGTCCGTCAATACGGCGCTTCTCCTCCAGTATCATAGCACGGAGCTGATCTTTCTCTATCTTGCTTAGGATATCTTTAATATCCTCTTTGGCATCTTCATATTCTTCTTGCTCTGTTAGCTCTTCAACTACAGATTCTTTTAGTTCATCAAGCTTTTCGCTGTACTCTTCTTTTCCGAGACCAATATGAACGATTTCTCTTACTTTCTCTTCAGCAAGCTCCTTCACTTTGGTTTCCAGATCTTCATCAACAGGCTCCGGCTCAAATTCCCGCTTGGGCTTGCCAAACTCTTCGCGCAGCTCTTCCTGGAAAGCACACAGTTTTTTGATAGCTTCATGACCGGCCTTAATAGCCTCAAGCATTTCCTCTTCGGAAATCTCGTCCATTTCGCCTTCCATCATAGAAACGCTCTCTTCAGTTCCACCGATAATCATATCGATGTCGCTGTCTTCCATCTCACTAATGGTAGGGTTTACCACAAATTCTCCTTCAATACGTCCCACGCGAACCTGGGCAACAGGTCCTGCAAATGGCA
>CAYXVW010000048.1:0-13328 GCA_964468695.1 uncultured Balneolaceae bacterium
CAAGTCCGACCGATACAACGACTACAGCAGCTAATCCGTAATCATAATTTGTGAGTTCACGCGAGTAGGTTATCCCTTCCCGAGACACAGAATTTTCTTCATTGAAATAGCTGAAATGACCCCGTAATCCGAGATTTACAACGGGTAGCCGCTGCAAGATATCTCGTTCTAGGCGAACACCAAAACCGTTTTCCGGTTCTTCATCTCTTATCTCGTAAGAAGCGCCTAAACTCCATTGTGCCGCTGCTGTTTGGGGTACTGAGCTTATCAATAGTGCAAATGTAGCCAAACCAAATAATAGTTTTTTGATATCCATAGTAACTTTACCTCTTATATATAAATGATTTTTTATTTTCGTTTATTTACTCCGTCTAAAGGTAATATCCCGGACTTTTGAGAAGAATCAAAACATTACCCTATTTGGCAATTCTATGCATATAACAGATATATATGCTCTTTTATTCCCTCTTTTATGAAAAAAAATTCATAAATGTCAATATCCGTTTTAAAATCGATATAAAATAAATATGGAAATTCCGTTTACAGATTATTATCTTGGAACGTTATATTTAATTCCCACCTATTGTGTGAACTCCTTTCCAGAATTTGACAACATAAATTCTAATCAAGGGATTAAACCATAGGTGACAAAACAACACATAGTATAAATGACACAACAAGGTAAAGTTAAATGGTTCGACGTAGAAAAAGGATTTGGATTTATCGAGCCTGAGGACGGAAGCAAAGATGTATTCGTCCACCGAAACAACGTAGAAAACTTAGACTATAATCAAGGTCTTGAAGACGGTGAAAGTGTAGAATTCAACGTCGAAGAAACTCCTAAAGGATTGAGTGCAACTGATGTACGCAGTCTTGATTATAAGTAAATAATCGATTTATTGATTAAAATAAGGAAGCCCGCTCATTTTTTGAGCGGGCTTTTTTTATGTGAAAAGTTTTCGATAACTCCTTCCTTTGAAAAAGAATGGCCGCAAGCCAGAGCCATCAAGAAATTGTGTAATTAAACAATTTTTGTTGTGCCACCGCGCTGAAGTTCAATATCCATCAGCGGTTCATTGCTCTTCCAGGCCCCGCCCGTAAAATCGGGAACATCCAGCGTTTCAGATTTATTGGCAACCGACCGTTCACTTAAAGGGATAACCGAGCTCCACAAAGCAGCATCATAAACGGTCATATCCAGCGGCAAACCATTACGCAGGCAGTCAATCAACTTCCAGTCCATCAACGTATCCATACCTCCGTGTCCGCCTACCTGTCGCGCCATTTCTCCAACCTTTTTGGTGATTTCCGGGGTAAATTTCTCTTCCAGCTCGTTGAACTCTTCTTCTGAAATCCAGCCGCTGTGATCCGTTGCTATTTTTGCCGGCAAAGGCCATTTTCTTGCGATTCCTTCGGTTCCGCTCAGCAGGTGTATACGGGTATAAGGTCTTGGAGAAGTAACATCATGCTGCAGCATAATCGTCCGCCCTTTATGAGTCCGAATGGTACTGGTGTTCATATTTCCCCTGTAGTCCCAGTCGGCATACTGTTCCCAAAAGTCATCTTCTTCTGCCAGCTCATTCGCCTTCTCCCGCATCATAAAATCATTGCTGGACATCGACACCATATAATCCATCTGATCTCCGGAATTAAGATTCATTGCCTGGGCGATCGGACCCAAACCATGCATAGGATACAGGTTACCATTTCTGTCCCTGTTTTCGTTCAACCGCCACATATTACTATAGTTATCCTTAGAAAAATTGTGGTCAATCAGCTGATGGATATAAGCACCTTCCCCATGAATAATCTCTCCGAAAAATCCATTCCGGGCCATATTTAAAGTGACCATCTCAAAAAAGTCATAGCAGGTGTTCTCCAGCATCATACAATGGCGGCGGGTCTTCTCCGAGGTCTCCACCAGTTTCCAACACTCCTCAATAGTCTGTGCGGCCGGAATTTCAGTAGCCGCATGTTTTTCGTGCTCCATAGCAAATACAGCCATAGGGGTATGCCACTCCCAGGGAGTACAAATATATATGAGGTCAATATCTTTCCGGTTGCACACCTTCTTCCATTCCTCTTCACCGCCAAAATAGCCTTCCGGATTATGAGAAGTGTCTTTGATCGAATCTATGGCCGACTCGACCCTTTGCTGTTCCAGATCGCAAATAGCTTTTATATCGGTTCCCTCAATACGGGCAAGCCTCCTGACCGCACCTGAACCCCTGTTCCCCACTCCTATAATTCCTATCCGCACGGTTTCCAGAGCGGGAGCGGCATAGCCATGCATATTAAATCGCTGAGCATGCTTTTTCTTATACGGTACTTCATGCTCAGAATCATCAATAAAATTTGAGAAAAGACCTGTACCCGTAAAACCCGCTAATCCGATAAGCTTTAAAAACTCCTTGCGTCCAAAACCGTTACTCATAGTCAGTCACCTTAATTTGTTTCCTGTTATGTGCCAATTCCAATTTTATTTAGTCATTCCGGATTGAAGTGATAAAATCAATCAATGGTGGTCAAATGCATTGAGCAGACCACCGTTATTTTTCATCTAGTGCTTTCATTCTAAAAGCATCCAAAGCCGGTTCAGTGTGTTCGCGCTTCATAATATTCCGAATCCGTTCTACAATTTCCGGATGTTTATCCGCAACATTATTTTCTTCCCGGATATCCGCATTCAAATTATAGAGTTCGATCTGCAGATTTCCTTCCTCCTTAATATTCTTACGAATCCCCTTCCATTTGCCGAGTCGCACGGCTTGCTGGCCACCATACTGGGGAAATTCCCAATAGAGATAATCGTGAGTTTCCTGTTCTTCCTCATTTCCCAGCAATAGCGGAGCGAAGCTGACGCCATCAATATTATCGGGCTTATCTGCTCCAGCAATATCGGCCAAAGTAGGCATAACATCCCAAAAAGCGGAAATATGATCGGTCCTTTGGCCAGACTCAATGTTGCCAGGCCAGCTGGCAATCATCGGCACCCGGATACCTCCTTCATGCAAAAATCCTTTGCCCCAGCCGTACGTTCCGTTAAACGGCCTGGCACTCTCAAAAAACTCCGGATCAACCCCGGCATTAAAAGCCGGACCGTTATCGCTGGTAAAAATAATAAGGGTATTCTGATATTCATCGGCTTCCTTCAGCTTGTCTATCAACTTCCCCACCTGCTCATCAAGGTATGAAATCATTGCGGCATAGGTAGCTTTGGGATATCGCACCGGAAGATAGCCTTCATCCCCCGTATACGGCTCTTCCTCACCAAATTTATCTACATAATAATCGACCCAGCGTTCGGGAGCCTGCAAGCTCAGGTGTGGGAGAGGTGTAGCATAATGCAAGAAAAAGGGAACATCCTGCTGCCTGTCCATAAAAGCCAGCAGTTCATCCATCATCAAGTCGGGTGCATAGTCTGGCTGGTCCTGAAATTTAGCGTAGCTGCTTTCGTCATAGGGATCCAGACTATCAGGAAGAGGCGTATGCGGATGCTGCAGCTCATTATCCAGATAATCCCGTCCCCTGTTTTTCCATAGATGATGCGGATAATAGTTATGTGCCTGTCGTTGACCTATATATCCATAGAAAAAATCAAAGCCCTGCTCGTTCGGATGTCCTTTCGAACCCGGTCCGCCCAAGCCCCATTTGCCAACAATGCCCGTACGATATCCTACCTCCTGCAAAAGCTCCGCTACCGTAAAGGTGGAATCAGGGATGGGACGCTGTCCCTCCAGAACGGGATTATTATGCATTGCTTCTATATCCCAAACATCTCCCCGTTCGCTCCACTCATCATTGCCGCGTATATATGCATTCCCGGAATGTTTGCCGGTCATTAAAATATAGCGGGCCGGGGCACATACCGGCGATCCCGTATAATGCTGCGTAAACGTCATACCACTTTCCGCAAGAGCATCAATATTGGGAGTTTCTATCTTTTGCTGACCGTAAGCCCCAATCTCGTTATACCCCAGATCATCGGCCAATATATAAATGATATTTGGCTGATCCCGTTCATCCGCGGACTGCTCTCCGGTACAGGAGACAAGTAAGAGGATTCCAATACTCAAAAAGATAATAATCCGGCCTTGTGGAGATAATGGCATATCCATGAAATATCTGTACTATTATTTAATATAAATATGAACGGTCCGGAATCCCATTCCTATCATATCATGTGCAAAACAATTGATAAAGCCACTATATAAGCAACACCTAAAATTACTTCAAAACACCAATAATTAATTAATTATTAAGCCAAAAACAATATTTTAGTTTTTCTTTCCTTTTTTATAGGATAATTATCTTTCATTTTGTTTCTTAAATAAATGCCATTATAGTTTAAAACTATTATCTGTCACTTTTTGTGTGATAAATGGGGATAAATATTATGTCTGATAAACGTTGGTTATGGTATGCTGTATTAACAACTTTTTTCTGGGGAATTTGGGGCGCATTCATAGAGATACCCGAAAAAAATGGGTTTCCCGCAACTCTGGGTTATGCTGTTTGGGCGTTCACCATGATCCCTCCCTGTATCTTTGCCCTGTACCAGATAGAATGGAAGGCACAATATGATACGAGATCAATCATATATGGAAGTCTGGCAGGTATATTAGGAGCCGGCGGTCAACTTATATTATTTGAAACGCTGCGTTCTGGTCCGGCCTACCTCATTTTTCCCTTTATTTCTCTTTCCCCGGTCGTTACTATCGTACTTGCCACCCTCTTTTTAAAGGAAAAGACCAGCTTCAAAGGCTGGATAGGAATTGTTTTGGCCCTGATAGCCATTCCCCTTTTATCATACCAGGAGCCCGGAAACGGGATTACAAGTGGTTACCTGTGGATTTTCCTTTCGCTGCTTGTCTTCTTTGCATGGGGAATTCAGGCCTATATACTGCGTTTTGCCAACGAGACCATGCAGGCAGAAAGTATCTTTTTCTATATGACAATTACCGGTTTACTGCTGATGCCTTTTGCACTGCTGATGACCGACTTCAACCAACCTATTAACTGGGGAATATCAGGATTCTATTCGGCCATTTTTATACAGCTGCTTAATGCTATTGGTGCTTTATCCCTTGTATATGCATTTAGATACGGGAAAGCGATCGTTGTTTCTCCAATAACCAATTCCCTGGCTCCTGTCATCACTATAATTCTTTCACTCATCCTCTATGCCGTCATACCTCATATCATAATTATGACCGGTATGGTTCTGGCAGTTATTGCTTCGTTTCTGCTTGGTATTGAAGAAGAAACTGAAAACATAGCAGATGCTTAATTTTTGACATAAAAAAAGATTTAATAAACATATATACTTTCATTCTGTTTTTTTATAATTTAATATACCTTCAATTGTTATATATTTTTTCAGAGGGTTAGCATAGCAGCTAACCATATTTTGAGCTATTAGTCTAAAAGAAATTTTATGTTGTTAGAAAGTAACGGAGACGGTAAAAACACGGCCCGGGAAATTACCGCTCAGCCTGATACATGGGCTAAAACGTGGAAAAAAATCCGTAAGGAAAAAAAAGACCTCACCATCTTTTTAAGCAAAGTCCTGGTTAATGAGCATGTACAAATCGTTTTAACCGGTGCAGGTTCTTCCGCCTTTATTGGAGATACAGGAGTCGCTTCCTGGAATAAAGCCTGCGCCCAGACAGCCCGTGCTATTCCAACCACCGATCTGGTGACTCATTTTGATGAGCATATTGATTCCGCAAAACCCTTATTACTTATCTCCTTTGCCCGGTCGGGTAATAGTCCGGAGAGTACCGCCACTATTCAGCTTGCAAACAAACGCTGCAACAACGTATTTCATCTTATCATAACCTGTAACCCAAAAGGTGAATTAGGGCAGCTCAAAGATCATGAAAACACCTATGTTTTCTTCATCCCTCCCGAGGCGGAAGATCAAAGCCTGGCTATGACCAACAGTTTTACCAGTATGTCCCTGGCCGCCGTTCTCATTCCTCAAATTGTAACAGCGCCTGACAAAGAGGAAGAGCTAAACCAGCAGATCAAAACACTTTGTGATTACGGTCAACAACTGATTGACGACTTCAGTGACACCCTTCACGAGGTTTCTCAAGCTGATTTCAGTAAAATCATTTTTTTGGGCAGTGGTAATAAATGGGGTATTGCCCGGGAATCGCACCTTAAAGTACAGGAACTTACCAACGGGGAAGTCATCGGGAAATATGATTCATTTTTAGGTTTTCGACACGGCCCCAAGGCCATTATTGATGATCAAACACTATTAGTATACCTCCTTTCCAATAAAGAGAACGTCCATCAGTATGAAAGAGACTTGATTACACAGATTCAGGATCACGATATCGGACTAACGACTCTTGCTGTTTCTGAAAGTCCTTATGATATTGTCAAAGCGGATTATTCGATAACACTCAATGAAGAAACAAAGCTGAAAGATCATCTCTGGGCTATCGCCTGTACCATTCCCGCCCAGATTATCGGCTTTTATAAATCTTTGGCTTTTGGATACAATCCGGATAATCCTTCGCCAAATGGTACTATTTCCCGCGTTGTGGAAGGCGTTACGATCTATAATAAAGCCAAAAAAACACCAAATCTGTGATGTTTTTATTGGTTTTTGCCAATCCCTTGGTTAATTATCTCCTGTGGTACTCCAAAAGTATCCTGAATTAGTGATCACGGAATTAACAGAAAATGTAGAAATCGAAAGACTATCCTCTCATGGCTAATAACAACGGATTTGACCCGGAGGTTTTGGTGATCGGGGAGCTCAATATGGATTTAATACTGGATGATGTTGAATCTTTCCCGGAATTGGGCAAGGAAAAAATAGCATCTGATTTTAATCTAACCATGGGCAGTTCTTCGGCTATTTTTGCGGCTAATCTGGCCCGGCTGGGCACCCCTACCGCTTTTTGTGGCATGGTAGGTGAGGATGATTTCGGCCACATGATCATTGATCAACTCCAGGAGTTCGGGGTGGATACCTCTTATGTCACCACCTCCCCCCAACATAAGACCGGGCTGACCGCGATCATCCGGCACAACAACGATCGGGCTATGGTTACCTATCCCGGGGCGATGGATCACTTTGGTCTCGCCGACTTCCGCGACACTCTTTTCGGAAAGGCCCGGCACCTGCATATCTCCTCCATCTTCATGCAGCCGTTGATCAAAGATAACTTATTGCAAATAATAGCCAGAGCGAAGGAACAAGGAATGACCATTTCACTGGATACCCAGTGGGACCCCGGCGAACAATGGGACCTGGATATGCCTGCCCTCCTTTCCACCGTGGATTTTTTTCTGCCCAACAAAGATGAATTTCTGGCACTTTCCGGGAGCCCAACGATCGAAGAGGGCATCACCAAACTACAGCCTCACCTGGCTCATGGCGCCGTCGTTATAAAACAAGGGACCAGCGGGGCGCTCTACGTTACTGCTGATGAGATCCAGTCCATACCGGGCTACCATAATAACCGGCCGGTAGATGCGGTCGGGGCGGGCGACAGCTTCAATGCGGGCCTTATTCACCGGTACCTGCAGGGCGATGCCATCCGGGATTGCATCCGGTTTGGTCATATCACCGGGGCCGTTTCCACCACTGCCGCCGGTGGCACCGAGGCGATCAAAAATATGGACCACGTTCGAAAAATAGCCATAAACCAATTTTCAATTACCGATTTCGATGACTTTACAGGATAAATTTGCTGAATTAGACCAACAGAACAAGGCGCTTTTAGCTGTAAACTTTTACAACTTTGAAACCCTTTCTGCCACACTTAAGGCAGCCGCTGCCCAAGACATTCCCATCATTTTACAGTCCACCAAGAGCACCATTGACTACCTGGGACTGGAAATTACGGCCAAGCTGGCGCGGGCGGCGATCCGTCAGTACGGGGTAGAAGCCTGGCTGCACCTGGACCACGCTCAGGATATCGAACTTATTCAGCGGGCTCTCGATGCCGGCTACGACTCGGTCATGATTGATGCCAGCGAAAAGCCCATCGAGATAAACCGCGACATCACCCAGAAGATCGTCGAAATGGCCGCCCCCTATGGAGCTAATGTCGAAGCGGAGCTCGGCTATATTGCCAAGTTGGGACAATCCAAAGAAGAAGTGGCCTTTACCCAGCCCGATCAGGCCCGCACGTTTGTCGAGGATACCGGTGTGGACGCCCTGGCGGTAGCTATCGGATCGGCCCACGGTTTTTATGATATGGAACCTGACCTTGACATTGAGCTGCTAGGCAGAATCCACGAAGCAACCCCGGCGGCCCTGGTGCTTCACGGAGGCTCGGGCATTCCGGACGCCCAAATACAGGCGGCTATCCGCAACGGCATCCGAAAAATAAACCTGGCTACGGAAGTCAAAAATGGCTTTATGAATACCCTTCGGGAGGAACTTCCCCGATCAGAGGAAATTGACCTGCGCAAAGTGTTTCCGGCGGCCATCGATCATGTGCAGACACTGCTGGAAGAAAAAATTGAGATGATAAATCAAGCATAAGCTTATGCCTGCTATCGATTCCTTTCCCAAAATAGACGCCCATGTGCACTACAATGCCGACCGGCCCAACCTGCTCGATATGGCCCTTCGGTTTAACTTCTCGCTGGTAAGCATCAATACGGAAGTACCGGACTTTCCATCCATTGAAGAGCAGCGCCAGCTGGTCCGGACACATAATACTGAATCTGACATCTCCCTCTACCACGCTACAACCGTATCATCAGATCATATTTTTTCGGATGACTGGGCCGAATCGACGATAGCAAAAATTAAAAATGACCGGAAGGAAGGGGCGATTGGCGTCAAGTTCTGGAAGAATATCGGGATGTCCATCCGGCGCCCGGACGGTTCTTTTTTAATGCCGGACGACCCGGAGCTCGAACCCGTGTTTGCCTTTCTTGAGGAAGAGCAGATCCCGGTGTTGGGTCACCAGGGCGAACCAAAAAACTGTTGGCTGCCCGTGGATGATATGACCGTTAAAAGCGACCGGGAATATTTCTCGGCACACCCGGAATACCATATGTACCAACACGATGAACACCCCGATTATTGGGACCATATTGAAGCCCGCGATGCCATTTTAGACCGGCATCCCAATCTTCGGTTTGTGGGACTTCACCTGGCCAGCCTGGAATGGAACCTGGATGAAGTGGAAAAACGGCTGGAACGCTATCCCAATCTGGCGGTAGACCTGGCCGAGCGTATCACGCACCTCTACTATCATGCGGTCGAAAATCGCGAAAGGGTGGTGGACTTCTTTGAGAAATACCAGGATCGCATCATCTATGGAACGGATATTATTAACGATCCCGATCAGCCAGCGAAGACGATTAACGAGGAGCTCGAGCGGCGATGGACCGAGCACTGGGAGTTTTTAACAACTGATCATTACATGCAGTCCGACCAAGTTAGTGAATTCTTCCGGGGACTTGCGCTGCCGGAACCCATTCTCGAAAAAATATATCGGCTGAATCCTGAAAAATGGTATAATTTGTGAATAGTTAGTGGTTAATAGTGACCAAGTTATTTGTTGATAACTTCATATGCTCTATAAAAGGACGAGACCTACTCATAACCTTTAACAAATAACAAAAAACTACACTTTTACCACTTCAATATCTCTCTCCTTAAATCCTTCTTCAAACTCCGGAGAGATCTTCGTATCGGTAATAACGGTTTCAATGGGTTCCAGGCCACAAATATAAGAGAAACTATGTCGACCGAATTTTGAAGAATCGGATACCAAAATAACCGTATTCGACCGCTCCACCATCATCCGGTTAAGCTGTGCCTCCTGCGGATTCGGCGTCGTCAATCCATGGTCGAAATTCATTCCATCGACTCCTAAAAAGAGCTTATCGAAGAAATAGTTCTGCATCATCCGCTCCGCTTCCGGTCCGACCAGCGAATACGATTTATCCCGCAGCACGCCGCCGGTAAGCATTAATCGCATTCCGGAAACTCCTGCCAGCTCAACAGCAATATTGATAGCATTGGTCATGAGCGTCAGGTCTTTCTTATCCTTCAAACGGAGGGCAATTTCGCGCGTGGTGGTTCCCGAATCCAGAACAATAGAGTCTCCATCGCTGACCAATCCCGCGGCATATTCTCCGATTCGTTTCTTCTCCTCTACATTTATTTTCTGTTTTTCTTCCAGCGAAGGGTCGTTATATACATTATTGCGAAGAAGGGCCCCACCGTAAGTACGATGGATCAATCCCTTTTCTTCAAAAAAATCCAGATCGTTGCGAATGGTTACTGTTGAAACATCAAACTCTTCACTCAGCTCATCAACACGAACGGATCCCTCACTCTGTATTTTTTGTATTATTTTATCTCTTCGATCAACGGTAGACTTCATAGCTTATTTATTTATTATAGGGCAATATTTAGGGCAAAAAAAGATAAGAATTGTAATAGCATATCCTATATGCAAGGTCAAATAAAGATTTCAAAATGTAAACACTTAATCGGTCTTCCCAAAAAAGGAGACTATTTTATCCTTAATTATTATAAAATCATAATGTTTCTACCTGTTCAGACAGGTTGTCCAGCATATCTTCCACTATAGCATTTAAATCGTACTGATGCTGCCATCCCCACTGCTCACGGGCGGGAGTATCATCAATGGAATCGGGCCAGGAATGCGCAATTTCATGACGATAATCGGGGTCATAATTAATTTCAAATCCAGGGATGTGCTGCCTGATGACTTCCGCTATTTCTTCCGGCGTAAAGCTAACCCCGGAAAGATTATAACTTCTGCGGACTTCTATATCTTTCTCATCGGCCTGCATTAACTGGACGGTTGCATTAACCGCATCCTCCATATACATCATAGGAAGGGAGGTGTCTTTGGCTAAAAAACAATCATAAGGCTGCCGCTTTAGCGCTTTATGATGAATATCCACCGCATAGTCGGTTGTGCCGCCCCCGGGCATTGATTTATAGCCGATCAATCCCGGATAGCGCAGGCTTCGAACATCCACTCTGAACCGCCGGTAAAAATAAGCGCACCACTGCTCGCCGGCCACTTTACTTATACCATAAACAGTAGTGGGATTGAGAGCCGTATTCTGCGGGGTCTGTTGTTTGGGCGCATCGGGACCGAAAACCGCGATGGAGCTGGGCCAGAAAATTTGTCCGAGGGACTTTTCCCTGGCCACCTTAAGGATATTCAGCAGTCCCCCCATATTCAGCTTCCAGCCAAACTCCATATCCTGTTCGGCCTTGGCGGAAAGCAGTGCTGCTAAATGGTAAACGTGCTCAATCCCGTATTGATCGATAATTTCTTCGGTACGTTCCCGGTCAAGAACATCCAGCTCTTCAAAGGGTCCCTCTGCCACTTCGCCCTCCGGGGGACGAATATCCGTGGCGAGCACATTATTTGTACCGTAAACAGACCGCAACTTACCTGCCAGCTCACTTCCGAGCTGTCCGCAGGCACCCGTTATTAAAATCTTAGCCATAAATAAAGGTTATGCGAGTTCTTTTTTAACTTCGGTAAAGGCCTCAATCGCCTGATCCAGGTGCTCTTTCTCGTGGACCGCTGAAAGCTGTACCCGAATGCGCGCTTCTCCTTTGGGTACCACCGGGTAGTAAAAGCCGATCACATAAATGCCCTTCTCCAGCAGTCGCTCGGCATATTTCTGTGCCTTCTTGGCATCATACAGCATGATCGGTACAATGGGATGCGTACCCTCCTTAATATCGAAGCCGGCTTTTTTCATACCCTCCCGGAAGTAGATAGTGTTATCCTCCAGGGTATCGCGCAGCTCGGTGGTTTCATTCAACAAATCCAGTACCTCAATAGACGTACCGGTTATGGACGGAGCCAGCGTATTGGAAAAGAGATAGGGCCGTGATTTCTGGCGAAGCATATCCACAATTTCCTGACGCGCCGCCGTAAATCCACCGGAAGCGCCGCCCAATGCCTTTCCAAGCGTACCGGTTATGATATCCACACGTCCCAGGACATCGCGATATTCCGGCACGCCGCGCCCCGTTTCACCTATAAATCCCGTAGCATGGCATTCATCCGACATGACCAGTGCATCGTATTCATCAGCCAGGTCGCAAATTTTATCTAGCTGGGCAATCGTCCCATCCATCGAAAAGACGCCGTCGGTGGCAATGATCTTCACTTCCGCATCCGAAGCTTCCTGCAGCTTCTCTTCCAGCGACTCCATATCATTATGGGCATATACGTAGCGATCGGCCTTGCAGAGACGTACCCCGTCAATAATAGAAGCGTGATTCAGGCGATCCGAGATAATGGCATCTTCAGGTCCCAGTAATGGCTCGAAAATTCCTCCATTGGCATCAAAACAGGCCGCATACAGGATGGCATCGTCGGTATGCAGAAAGTCCGCCAGCTTAGCCTCCAGCTCTTTGTGGATCGTTTGGGTGCCGCAGATAAAGCGTACGGAAGACATGCCGTACCCATACTCATCAATCGTTTCTTTGGCCGCCTTGAGCACCCGGGGATGAGAAGATAATCCCAAATAATTATTGGAGCAGAAATTGATGACCTCCTCCCCTCCTTCCGTATTGATAACCGCCCCCTGGGGAGTGGTAATAATGCGTTCCTCTTTATACAGGCCTTCTTCTTTTAACTCGGAAAGTTCTCCTTTAAGACGTTCTTTAAGATTCTTACCCATGGTATTCTATTGATCCTTCAGTTAGCATTACCGTTTGGCTGATATTTTTTATTTATCCATCGCTGATACTTCAACGTCTCCTATGTATAAATGTAGTGCAATGAAAATAAGGAAAGTTTGACAAAATATTTTGCCCAATTCCGGCAGGGCGACAGACTCAGGCTTCAAAGAAGAACCTTATTTCTCTAAAAAGAATGTTGTAGATGTTGATATGAAACTATTATATTTAGCGTCTGATTTTGAGCAGGTTGCTTACAACGGAAGTAACATTTCGTTATATTATTCTTTAACATATTGACTGATGCCCGAGTGGCGGAATTGGTAGACGCGTTGGACTTAAAATCCAATTGGTATCTAAATACCAGTGCCGGTTCGAGTCCGGCCTCGGGTACTCTTAAAGCCTTGTATCTCTTACAGTTATAGAGTTACAGGGCTTTTTTGTTTTGTTAAATATTACCCTTTCTGTAGTATTAAACTAAAGGCTGGTACAAGAATGGTACAAGGATAATAATATGTCACTTTAGCAAAATTTAAAGTATTCTCACCTATAGCTACGGTCTCCCCTTCTTACTTACTTTAGTTCATAAATGCATTCACAACTTTTGCACTGTTGATCCCCTCTCAATAATTAATGCAATTATAAGGAACTCATC
>CAYXVW010000049.1:0-13216 GCA_964468695.1 uncultured Balneolaceae bacterium
AGAGAAATAAAGAAAGATCATGGGCAGAACCATATAAAATTAAAATGGTAGAGCCCGTGCGCATGATTAGCCGGGAAGAACGAGAGGAAGCTATAAAAGATGCAGGATATAATACCTTTTTGTTAAAGTCCCGGGATGTTTACATCGACCTGCTCACAGATAGTGGTACTTCCGCAATGAGTGACCGTCAGTGGGCCGGAATGATGATGGGAGATGAGGCCTATGCCGGAAGTGAAAACTTTTATCACCTTGAAGAAACCATTCAAAAATATTATGGATACGATTATGTAGTCCCCACGCACCAGGGTAGGGGAGCTGAGCATATCATTAGTCAGCTCATCATTAAAGAGGGGGATTTCATTCCCGGCAATATGTATTTTACCACTACGAAGCTGCACCAGGAGCTGGCCGGAGGCACTTTTGTGGATGTGATTATCGATGAGGCCCATGATCCGGAGAACGAACATCCATTCAAAGCCAATGTAGATCTTAATAAGCTGGAAGATCTGATAAAGGAGAAAGGGGCCGAAAGTATTCCCTATATCTCCATTGCCACATCAGTGAATATGGCCGGGGGACAACCGATTTCACTGTCAAATCTGAAAAAGGTCCGAGAGCTGACAAATAAATATGACATTCCCATTATCCACGATATGACGCGTGTGGCGGAGAATGCTTACTTTATTAAACAGCGGGAGGAAGGTTACGAGGATACCCCTGTCAAAGATATCGTCAGGGAAATTTGTTCGCTTACTGATGGAGCAACAATGAGCGCCAAGAAAGATGCGCTGGTAAATATTGGGGGATTTTTGGCTCTTAATGATGAGGAACTCTTTCGTAAAGCGCAAAATATGGTCGTCATTTATGAGGGGCTGCATACGTACGGCGGTATGGCGGGACGTGATATGGAGGCCTTGTCCATTGGCATCACGGAATCTGTAGACGAGGATCACATTCGAGCCCGAGTTGGACAGGTTCAGTATCTTGGAGAAAAACTCATTGACATGGGTGTGCCGGTTGTTCGCCCCATTGGAAGCCACGGAGTATTTCTAAATGCTAAAAAGATCCTTCCCCATCTCAGTCAGGATGAATTGCCTGCCCAGACATTAGCGGCTGAGTTATATGTAGATGCGGGTATTCGAAGCATGGAGCGGGGCGTTGTTTCCGCCGGCAGGGATCCGGAAACCGGAGAACATAATTACCCTGAGCTTGAATTAGTGCGGCTGACCATACCGCGACGTGTTTATACTCAGGCCCATATGGATGTTGTAGCCGAATCGGTCGAAGCAGTTTATTACCAGCGTGAAGATATTACCGGTTTAGAATTTGATTATGAACCTGAATATTTACGTTTTTTCCAGTCGCGTTTTAAAAAACGATAAATTGATTACTGTCCGAAAAATAAATCTCGTTCCGTACCTCTGGTGCGGATGGACTATTAGCTTTCTACTTTTTTTCATCATCCTAAGTTCTGCTTGGGATTTTTTTATCACTCCTTATTGATATTGATAGAAAAATAAAGTTTAATCAGATATTCCTGCTTTATATTATAAGACGAAGCACAAAAGGCTCATATTTTTGATATAAAAAATTCAATAGTCGTATTAAAAGATTTATATAAATGACCTATTGGTTATAGGTTATTCACTATTAATTACAGATTGCTTATATATTAACCTGTAAATAAAAGAAAGACTTGTTCTATGTAGGGTATTAACCTTATCTTATAAGCAGTTAATCAAAAAAGAGCTCTGCAATAGCAGGGCTATTTCTATTTTTAGCCCTTCTTAGAACCCATAGGTTTACAGTATAGCCCACCATTTTATCACGGATAATTCCCGTTTTAAAAACAGTTTGATTTCCAGACGAAATAAGAACTCACTTTGATCAACAGGTTTAACCTTTATTATCCTTCAATCGGTTCCAGCCGGGCAGAAAAGTGTCGAAGCACATCAGGACCGGATACAATTTCATATCCCCTGAGTTGCTTCCGTTGTTCATATGCTGAAATAATTACCTCGGACAAATAATCAACATGGCTTTGGGTATAAACTCTACGGGGAAAAGCCAAACGGACCAGCTCCATAGCTGCCGGCTTTTCACTACCGTCGGGCTGTTGTCCAAACATAACCGTTCCAATTTCTACTCCGCGTACGCCTCCTAACAGATAGAGAGCATTGTTAAAAGACCATGCGGGATATTGGGTAGGCGGAATATGAGGTAAAATCTTTTTTGCATCCAGGTAGACCGCATGACCTCCGGTAGGCTGTACAATGGGAATACCGGCATCGGTAAGCTTATCTCCCAAATAAGCAATAGAACGGATTCGATATCGAAGATAATCGCTGTCGAGGGCTTCATAGAGTCCCTGGGCCACGGCTTCCATATCGTATCCCGCCATACCGCCATAAGTAGGGAATCCTTCGGTCAGAATCTCCAGATTCCGGCATTCAGAAGCCAGTTCATCACTGTTCAGGGCCAGGAATCCCCCGATATTGGCCATGCCATCTTTTTTAGCGCTCATAGTACAACCGTCAGCATAGCTAAACATCTCTTGTGCAATGTCAATAGGACTTTTTTCGAAGAATCCTTCTTCTCGCGTTTTGATGAACCAGGCATTTTCGGCAAACCGGCAGGCGTCAATGAAGAAAGGAATATTATGTTTTCGGGCAATTTCAGAGACGGATTTGATATTTTCCATACTGACTGGCTGACCGCCTCCCGAATTATTAGTTACCGTAATCATAATTACGGGAATTCTATCGGTACCTACGTCATTAATGGTTTTTTCCAGCTTATTAAGATCCATATTTCCCTTAAACGGATGCTGGCTTTCGGGTTGATGTCCCTCTGCAATCACCAGATCCCGTGCCTCGGCGCCGGCGTGCTCTACATGAGCACGAGTAGTGTCAAAGTGCGTGTTACTGGGAATCACGTCTCCTTTCTCTGCAATAGTAGTAAAGAAGATGTTTTCGGCAGCTCGTCCCTGGTGAGTAGGGATGAGGTGCTTGTATCCGGTTATATCCTGCACGGCAGATTCCAGTTTGTAAAATGAAGATGACCCAGCGTAGGATTCATCACTGGCGATCATTCCTGACCATTGTTTAGAGGACATAGCACCTGTGCCACTGTCCGTGAGCAGATCAATAAGGACATCATTCGCTTTGAGCAGAAAGGGATTGTATCCGGCATCCTTAAGCAATCGTTCACGCTCTTGCATAGAAGTGAACCGAATAGGTTCAACAGACCGAATACGAAAGGGTTCAATAATAGTATCAGATTCAAATTCTTTTAGCTTCATAAAATAGTTTTTTAATGAGTGTCTTTACCTGATTAGTGATACTTATTTTAAGCGGCTTTAAAAATACGGTTACTAGCTATGAATATACAAGAGATAAATATTGGTATTAGGCTTTAGTCTCCTTTCAACCACAAACTAGTCGTAGAATAAAAGAGTAATTTGTCTTATATTTAATTGCGAAATTAATCAAAATAAAATGATACAGATACATTTTATAACGCAGGTTTAAGCACCAAATGAAGGCTGAGCAAGGCATCCATTCCGTAAAATTTCAATATAGTTCATTTTTATGGCAGACATCTATCGCATGTTTTTTATTGGCGGGGATAACGGGGTTTGTATATCGATTAGGAATGCTGGGATGGATGCCCGGTGAGTTATCCTTTGGTAATGTTCGTCATGCTCATTCGCATTTGATGTTTTTTGCATGGGCGGTTCCATTGCCTTTTTATATTATCATGCATAAGATCATTGAGAGATCCGGCAGCGAGGTTTGGGGCTTGAACAGTATGAAATATTCCATTGCCGCCACTTTATTATTTGGCCTGCTGGCTTACCCTTTCTTCTTGTTCTATGGATATCGTCCGGTGCCGCTGGGGTCGGTTACCATGCCGCTTTCCGTGGTTTTTTCAGGTTTGGTAATGATCAGCTGGTATGGATTTATGTGGGGATACTGGAAAGGCCGTTCCGCTTTAAAAGAGGAGGATAGTCTGCCTTGGTTTGATGGAGCGCTCTTCCTGCTGGCTATTTGCTCGCTGGGAGCTTGGGGAGTCGCAGTTATCCAGGAGTTGGCGCCGGAGTCACACCTCTTGATGAAGAGTATGACTCACTTTTTCCTTGCTGCTTTTACCGAAGGCTGGGTTGTACTGATTCTATTGGCTATTTTGATTTCCGAGCTGAATATTGACAAAGAGAACTGGCCGGTCTCTCCACAGCTGGCTTTAGGATGCATAGCTATTGGCGCGCCGTTGACATTTCCGTATGGAATATCCGAATCATTGCTTTCTTTTACGCTTCTGATGACGGCGCGAATTGGGGGAGCACTGGCGGCTATAGGAATATTGACTGTATTGCTGGCATTATATAAATCCGGAAAATGGAAACACCGGATATGGTTTTGGTCTATAGTTCTATTGACTTTGAAGGGATTAATGCAGCTGGGCAGTTCAGTAGTACCCAGCTCATTCTGGCTGTCCGATCCGGGATTGCGCCTGCTATATCTGCATATTTTATTGTTGGGAGGACTTACGTTAATAGGAATAGGATGGCTCCAGGTAAAGTCCCCCGTTTCTATAAGATATTATCAGGCTGTTGGGGTTGCTATTCTCATTACATTGGTTACGTTACTGATTCCTACGCGGTTGTGGCCAGGTGCGCTTTCCGGAACATGGATTTTATATGCATTGGCATTTGGTGCTCTGCTTCCGATTATTGCGGTCAGTGCTTACTGGATAAAATTGGCTGGCTCAAAAAGCCGAGCTGTATGAAATCACTATAGTTTCCCAAAACGATTAATTCATTTAATAAAAATCAGATGAAAGACATTCAAAATGAAAAGGATATCCAAAAACTTGTCCATGCCTTTTATGAAAAGGTAGAAGAGGATGAGCGGTTAGGTCCTATTTTTAATGATTATGCCGAGGTGGACTGGGAGAGCCACTTGCCTAAAATGGTTAATTTTTGGTCAAAATTGTTATTTCAGACTCAACGCTATAAAGGACATCCGTTTCGGGAACACCTTCCTTTACCTATAGAAAAGGAAGATTTTGGTCGATGGTATGGATTATTTAAAGAGACCGTAGATGAACATTTTGAAGGTGAGAAAGCCGAACATGCCAAGGAAATGGCAGGAAAAATAGCTTCTTCCTTTTCCGTTAGAATGGAGATGGAAGGTAAGTTTAATAAATCGGAAGAAAGACAATGAAAAATAACAAAGAAAATGAGACAAGTAACGTAAATCTTGCCAAAAAAGTCCGGAACGCTTGTATAGACGCTGCACGCGAGGGATTCAGGGATGCCTCCCTGAGTGGATTATGTGCTGAAGGCGCAATGGAAGCTGCAATTAGTGCGATGGAGAATTTGGATCTAGATCAGATAATTGAGAAATAAATATTAGAAATAATGAGATATGCAGCATTAATAACCACGATTTTAGTTGTTCTCTCTTTTAGCATTATGGGATCGTTTTATCCGGATGAAAGATTCACACAGCCCGAAACCATGCCGCTGGTCCCTATGATGCAGCAGTTGTTAACAGATATACAACAGGTTGACCGTGGTATTTATACTGAGGAATTTGAGCTGATTGAACAGGGAGCAGGAAGAATATCAGATCATCCCACGATGACTTCGGAGGATAAGAAGTTGGTAAAGAAAATTCTGGGCACCGAAATGAAACAGTTTGTAGAGTTTGACATGCTAGTACATCATCATGCCGATTCAATGAGGATGGCTGCGATTCAGGAAGAGATGAAGGAAGTTCTTCGCCACTACCGTATTATTCAACAAGGTTGTGTAGATTGTCACTCAAATTTTCGGGAATCCATTTCTTCTGCACGGACAGGGGAATAGTAAAATTTATTATGAAGCAACCAATTATCGGTTATCATAAAGATGAAGAGGACGATTGGGTAGCTGAACTGCGTTGTGGACATAATCAGCATGTACGCCATAATCCTCCGTGGATGCTGCGGCCATGGGTAACAACTCCACAAGGCCGGGAAAGCCGCCTTGGAAAGGAATTGGATTGCAAAAAATGTGATCGTAACGAACCCAAAGACTTTGATCCGCCATGCCAAGATTAGCGCGTCTATTTATTAAAACGGGACTTATTTATTTTTTAGTGTCGCTTTTATTGGGATTAGCCGCTGAATTTAAATGGCTGACTTTTCCTGGAATAACCCCACTTTTTTGGCACTTACTGATGGTCGGTTGGATTACCCAAATTATATTTGGGGTATCTATGTGGATGTTTCCCGGCCGTACCAAGGAAGAAGGATTTTGGCCTCAAAAGTGGGGATGGCTGACCTTTATCCTGTTAAATATGGGCCTTATATGCCGGATGATTGCGGAGCCCGCTTCCTATACATCAAGTGCGGCGCTATGGACTATTTTGATTGTTACTTCGGCAGTAGGCCAACTTGCAGCTGCTGTTACCTATACCATAGAACTCTGGCCGCGGATCCAGTCGAAAGAACAACGCCGAAAGGAACGTAAAAAGAAACGGAAGCAGGCTAAGAAGTAGCGACGATTTTTTATCGATGACTAATAACCAATAACTTTTAATCAATAACAAAATAATGCCAACACCGAGTCGCTGGATGATAAAAGCATCGTTGATTTATATGCTTGTGGGATTTTCCATCGGCGCGTTAATTTTGATCAGTAAAGCCTATCCCGCCTTTACCGGGATTTGGAGCTTGCTTGCAGTCCATATAGAAGTCAGCATTTTTGGGTGGATAATTCAGCTTACAATGGGAACAGCCTATTGGATTTTGCCGCGCTATCTGGTAAAACCATCAAGAGGAAATCCCATTCTGGCGATAGCAATGGTTGCATTATTGAATCTGGGTATTCTCATCAATGTAGCCTCTTATCTGGATATGATTGTCCCATCGGCAATTATCGTGGGCCGTTCATTAGAAATAGGGGCTGTTATTTTGTTTATAGGGCTCCACTGGAATCGGGCCGTGACTTATAATAAGTAATGAGTGACGATTTATATTCATTACTTTCTACTAATCAGCCTCGCAGTAAACGCATGGCATAATAAAGAATTGCCAGTCCCAATAGTAAATTAAGGCGTCCCAGCCAGCTGGATAGTTTCCGCATTCTCTTTGTTTTTTTACTGTCCGGCTGCTTGTCCATCAGTTCCGCTGCCTTAGGACCTGCATAGAAATCGTGGATACCGCTAATAATTAATACGACAGCAAAAAGATGTAACTTAATAAATAAATTCCCGCCAAAAATATCAGTCCAGAAAGAAGTGCTAAGAAGCTGACCTATGGTAAAACCACGCGCAAGTAAATTTGTGATTCCGGTGACAATGAGTACAATGAAGAGTACCCAGGATATCCGGCTGAATTTTTTCCCAATGAGGGTAAAAAAAGCACCTTTTTTATTTTTCAATAATTTATGGCGCGTAGCCGGTACCAAAACAGCGGCGGTAAAGAGCATACCTCCAATCCAGAAAATAGCAGAAAGGATGTGTGTGTAAATGGATACGTAATACATGGCTGGTTCTGATCTAACAGTTTTAAATGAGTGAAATTTTTACCAATAAAAAAAGCGGCTGAAAGGCTCAGCCGCTTTTAAAAATTATTAGATAATATAAATAGCAGAGATTATTCTACTGTAAGCGTACCTGCCATTCCGCCGGAATAGTGACCGGGGAAGCTACAGATATACTCGTAATCTCCAGACTCTTCAGGTGCAGTAAAGGTTACCTCTACTGTTTCTCCACCCGCAGCCATATCGGTATGAGCAATAATCTGATCTTCCATGTCAGCAGGGATGTACTCGTTATCTTTAGCTCTGGCTGCTGCATTTGCAAAAGCAGTAGCATCAGCATCCATAACCAACAGCACAAAATTATGTGCCATGGCAGATGCCGGCAGGTCACTTTCTGTGGTTAAACGGATTCGAATCTCTTCGCCGGGTTCAGCGGTGATAGATTCGAGCAGTACATAATCGCCCATAGCATCTCCGGTAGAAATTCCGTCTTCATCACCTTCAACCACAAACTTCATGCGATCGATACCAACCATTTCGATAGTACGAACACCATCATCAGCTTGTTGAGCTGTGGTCTGGGTCTCCTCGGTTTGGGTTTCAGTTTCGGCTTGTTGCTGATCGTCAGATCCGCCCCCACAAGCGGTAACAAATAATAGCATTAGTGAGAATAAATATGGTGCAAAACGTGTCATAAAATGAATTTATTTAGGTTAAAATTTATAGGTATAAAGTAAGAAAGTATTTGCTGTAATACAGCTTCTTTTTGCTTAAAGCAAGGTTGCATCTAATGTAATATTAGTGCTGGCCAATGCTTTAGACACCGGACATCCTTTTTTAGCTCCCTCTGCAAATTCCTGGAAGGTATCTTCATCTATTCCCGGGACATTTGCTTCTGCAATGAGCTTTATTTCCGTAATTTCTCCTTTGGAAGGATCAATTGTTACTTCGGCATTTGTTTTGACTGATTTGGGTTCATGTCCTGCTTCGGCCAATTCATTAGAAAGAGCCATAGAATAGCAACCGGCATGGGCCGCTCCAATCAATTCCTCTGGGTTCGATCCGTCTTCATCTTTAAATCGCGTAGCGAAAGAATAACTTCCTTTATAAGAACCACTTTCTAATTCCATGGTTCCTTTTCCGCTTTTAAGATCTCCTTTCCATTCTGCATTTGCTTTTTTTGTAGGCATAATAATAGTGTTTTAAGTTCTGATTGATGAAGGCTATGAGTTAATATAAGGGTTTTAAAAAGAGTTACATTCCTTTGTTAGTTATTTTACTCTTTGCACTTGCTCTTAGTAATTGAAATATGATGCCACCTAAGAACAATAAAATAGCTAATACATTTCCATAACTACCAATTGAACGTATAGCGGGCAACCAGGCGACATCTCCAATAACTCTTATTAACAGAAAACCATGCAATAACAAGAGCGGGAGATAAAAATATTGATGATAGGGGACGAGCTTCCCGGAAAGTGAAGGAATGATGACAGAAGCGTGTGCGAAGATCATGCTGAATACAAATCCTACGAATATCATGTGGAGCAGAGCATCATACATAGGACCCGCTGTAGGAAAGCCCTGCCAGAGACTAAACAGTCCTGCTAATACGAGCCAGCCGTAGCCTGTCAGTAAGCTTATGGCACTGTAGCGTGTCCAATCTACAGATTTTATAGTACGCCGGGCTACATCATATTTAAAAAGCCAGCCGGCCTGTGCGATCAGGGAAACAGAGGCAATAGCCCATCCGATTGGACGGTTGATATGAGTAAAAGCTATTGCGGCTATCCAGAGTATGATAAGTGCTATAAATAGGTGTTGGGCCCCTTTGGGCGGACGCATAATGCGATTAAGTTCCAGTCGTTCCCCGAAAATAGTTAATAACGGAAATCCGGCCCACCAGGCAACAAGATTAAAAATTGGAGTATCAAACAGGAATAAAACATTACCGACCAGAAGAGCGACTGCCCCCAGGGCCATGATGAGATGATGAGCAACCGGCTGCATATTATAGAGGTAGAGCATAATCGCCAGCAGGAAAAGAGATCCTATTATAAATAGCAGTTTCGCCAGAACCATAAGACCGGCAAGTACCAGGATGGTAGAAATACCCAATAAAACAGGGGCCATGTACGACCACTTTTTTTCAAGTGCGGCTGCTCTTTCAAGTCCGATGAGAGTTCCCAGAAACCCGTTGATCATGAGTGGACCGTGAGCCAGGGGAGAGATAACCTCAGAAGTTCCTGCTAAAAATCCCAAACGAATCAATCCGGAATATAAACCGCTTAGTATTCCTACTCCTGCTATAAAGAGCAGGATTACCAGAACGTATGTTGAAACCTTAGTGGATGCCATTAGTGTGTAATCGTTACAGGATTTTTGGAAAAATAAATTATGACATTTTTGTTCGGGGTGGAGGGTGCGCAAAGAATTCAACCTCTCCGTCAATCATGTCCACTGACCAGTCCGGCTCCCACACTAAGTTTGTCTCGTATTCATCAATTCCTTCAATAGATTTAAGGGCTTCTTCAATTTGTTGTTGTAAATATCGGCGCATGGGACAGCCCGGGGTGGTGGTCGTATATTCTACAATCACTTTGTCATCGCCGAACAAAATGTTGTATACCAAGCCGAGATCCACAATGTTTACGCCCAATTCAGGATCGATTACATCGCGTAGCTGCCGGACTATCTTGCGCCGATTTATGGAGTAATCATTCATAGATTCAGTTTTCAAACTTGTCATATTGTTATTGGTTAATAGTTATCGGTTATGGATTTGATCCAAATCACGAATAACAAACAACCATTACACTGTTTCTTCTTCCCAGCTTTCAATCAGGTGTTCGCGCTTGTTTTCCTTTCCGCTCCATTTGTCAACTTCGGGCAGGGGCTCCTTGGCTTGATTGATAACATGTTCCGACCATTCTTCCGAAAGCCGATCGTTTAATTCAATATAATCTTCCCATTCCAGGGGAACTTCATCATCGGGAAATATAGCCTCTTCCGGACATTCGGCTACGCATGCATCACAATCGATGCATTCAAAAGGATCAATGACCAAAAAGTTAGGTCCTTCCCGAAAGGCATCCACCGGACAAACGGCCGCGCAGTTGGTGTGCTTGCACTGGATGCAGGGATCGGTGACTACGTAAGCCATAATGCTGATTAATAATCAATTTCAATTGAGTTCACCCTAAAGGTAGCAGTCCCGAAAATTAATATCAACTATAAAAACGGTTTTAACCTTTTTTATTGATTTATCTACGAATCATAAGTATCTTAGAAACAGATTTGAAATAGAAAAAAGCAACAAATTGTTATGAATTCCGATCAATCTCTCAAGCAAGTGACTCCTGATGCCAAGTTGAGTCAGATTATATCTGTTTATGATAAGGCGGCACAATTGTTGGCATCTATTGGTTTGGATCCGTCGAACCACAAGGAAGAAACTCTTCGATCGGTTTGCCAGCAGCGCCACTGGAGTGAAGTAGAAGTATTGGATTGGGTAAAAAAACATCATGAGGATTATTCACCTCAGGAAGAGCCGCTGCAACAAGAAGATATTAACTATGGAGATGACTTATCGCAGTGGATAAACTATTTGGAAGAGGAATATCTTAACCCGAGTATTAATCTTTTGGATGAAGTTGCGGATGGCTTTGCCAGAGTTCATAAGATACATGGCAATCAGTATGGCTGGTTAAAGGAGATGGAATGGCATTTTAATTCTTTTGATGAAGCACTTCGATTATACAATAGATTTGAGCAAAGTAAATTCTATCCAATCGCGCTTAGACTTCATAATAGTAGCGGGAGTGTGCTGGATGGCACCATTCGTAAACTCGAACGTTCTCTTAAAATCATACAAGATGACCAGGAGCGGTTAATAAAACTAAAAGATACAGTAAAAGAAAAGGGGAATAACTTTAAAAACCCTGAAGGTGCTTGTACAACACTACGTATCCTGAATCACGATCTAGGTGAACTGGAAACGATGCTGGAAAAGCAGTTCAAGATTGAAAAAGAAAATGTGATCCCCGTTGTAAAAAAGGAACTCAAGGCTATTTAATTCTAATTTGATAACAGTGTTATGTTTACCGGTTCAAAAAAAGAGATTATTGATCTAATAAAACGGAAGGGTACCCTCTCAATAGATACAGCTGTCGAGGAAATTGAGCTGGCGAAAACCACCTTGCGTGAGCATTTTCTGCAGCTGGAGAGAGATGGTTACGTGGAGCGGGAATATGTGCGGTCCGGACCCGGCCGTCCCAGCCTTCGGTACCAGCTAACCCCAAAAGGGAATAGCCTGTTTCCTTCCTCAGAATCGGCGTTAATCCGCGAAATGATTAGCTATTTTAAATCCCGGGGCGATGGTGAAGCTATTGAAGAGTTTTTTGAAGCGTTTTGGGAAAGCCGGCTGGATAAAGCGCGTAAACGGATAGAAGAGACCTCCACAGATGATCCTGAAATTCGTATTCAGATTTTGATGGAGATGCTGGAAGAGGAGGGATTTATGCCGGAATATCAGGTTGATGAAGATGAAAATAAGCTCACTGTTAAAGAATGTAACTGCCCCTTTAGCGAAGTAGTCAAGGAGACGCGTTTACCCTGCAAGCTGGAGGAAATGTTCTATAAAAAATTATTTAATGAAAATGCTGAACGAACTACCTATATCGCTGAAGGTGATTATTCCTGTACCTATAATATCCCAACAGATTAAATAATGAAATAATAAATCCAATAACGCTAAAACCTGCACAAAGAGGTAGGTATTATGATCGTACAAGATTTAGCATCATTTGTAGGAAAGGCATCTTTCAATAAATTATCTCAAGAAGCAAAGAAACAGCTTAAGATAAGGCTTCTCGATTCACTGGGCACGGCCATTGGCGCTATTGAAGGCCCGCCGGTTAAAGCCATTCGCAGGATGCTGGATGATTTTGGCGGTTCCGAGATGAGTACGCTAATTGGCGGCGGTCAAACAACACCCGATCGCGCGGCCCTCTACAACAGCGGATTGGTACGCTACCTCGATTTTAATGATAGCTACCTGGCTAAAGGGGAGACATGCCACCCAAGTGATAATATCGGATCTATTTTGGCGGCCGGAGAAACAACTGGTTTAAGCGGCAAGGATTTTTTGACAGCACTCGGAGTTGCCTACCAGGTACAGTGTCGCCTGAGTGACGAGGCGCCCGTGCGCGACAAGGGATTTGATCACACTACGCAGGGCTCCTACGCCGTGGCGGCAGGAGTCTCCAAGGCACTGGGGCTTGATGAAGAGAAAACAGCCAATGCTATTGCCATTGCAGGTACGGCGCTGAATGCACTTCGCGTCACCCGAACGGGTGCTCTCTCGAACTGGAAAGGATTAGCTTATCCCCATACCGCTTTTGGTGGGACCCACGCCGCACTTTTAGCCAAGTACGGCATAACCGGTCCGCCTGCCGTATTTGAAGGTAACAAGGGATTTATGGATTCCATTGCCGGTGAATTTTCGATCGATTGGTCAAACGAAAATATGGAGCGCGTAACGAATACCATTATCAAGAAATACAATGCTGAAATACATTCGCAATCGTCCATTGAAGGAATGATTGAGCTGAAGGAGAAACACGGTTTTACAGCTGAAGAAGTTGAGAAAATTGAGATTAAGATCTTCGATGTAGCGTATCACAT